>NZ_JBEZGQ010001350.1:0-1908 GCF_040650095.1 Actinoplanes sp. NPDC048791
GCGGCGGTGAGCACCGCGTCCCAGGCCGGCGCGGCGAATTTGCCCCACAGCTGCGACCAGCTTTCGGCGACGGCCGACCAGCGGTCGGGATCGGCACCGTTCATCTTTGTTCTCCCGGGGGTCGCCGGGCCATCCGCCTCCCGGCCCGGCACACCAGGATATCGACCGCGGATTCCGGGAAAAGCACTGGCCACTCGCGTTGATCACGTCCATTCCCGGGCCGCCACCGCACAATCCGGAATAGCACCGGCCGCACCGCACACCGCATCGGCCGACGAGCCGGTGCACCCCCGCCGCAGCCGGTACACCTCAAGACCGCTCCGGAAGTTGCGGAGGGCCGCTCCCCCTTCGGAGGATCGAGGACCCGTCCGAACGACCGACCCGTCGTCCGGATCGGCGCGAAGACACGGGAGATCATCCCTTCGAAAGTTTCGGTAGGATCCTTTCCCCTTAAATGGGTCTAGTTCGGACACGTGACCGGGTACGGCGGCCCATTCTGTGTCGTTTCCAGCGATTACCGCGACCCCGCCGGTCAACGCGCGCCGAGCTCGGAAATCCTCGTATCACCGCCGTGTTGCCGGATTGTTATCCCGTGTTTCAAGATCGCCCGCCGACCCTCTTGTGCAACCGGTCGTTATGGGAAAACGTTGCCGGGCACAACAAACTCGCTCCTGATCTTGAACACGTCCGGGAGTGACTCTCCCGCGCACTGGCACCATCGAAGCCGATCGAAGGCCCGGAACACCCGAAAGGACACAAGGTATGCGTAAAGGACTATTCGCCCTGACCGCGGCAAGCCTGCTGGCCGCCGGCAGCATGGCCGCGTGTGGTGACGACAGCAGCGGCGACTCCGGCAGCACCGGCGGTTCGTCCACCGGCAAGGTCGGCGTCATCCTGCCCGACACCAAGAGCTCGGCGCGGTGGGCCACTGCCGACCTGACGTACCTGAAGGCCGCGTTCGACGCGGCCGGGGTCCAGGCCGACATCCAGAACGCCCAGGGTGACAAGACCCAGTTCCAGACGATCGCCGACGGCATGATCTCCAGCGGCGTCAAGGTCCTGATGATCGTCAACCTGGACTCCGGCACCGGCAAGGCCGTGCTGGACAAGGCCAAGAACGCCGGCATCGCCACCATCGACTACGACCGGCTGACGCTCAACGGCGGCGCGAACTACTACGTGTCGTTCGACAACGTCAAGGTCGGCGAGCTGCAGGGTCAGGGCCTGGTGGACTGCCTGGCCGAGAAGAAGTACACCAAGCCGGTCGTCGCCGAGCTCAACGGCTCCCCGACCGACAACAACGCCACCCTGTTCAAGCAGGGCTACGACTCGGTCCTCAAGCTCAAGTACGACTCGCAGGAATACGTCAAGGGCCCGGACCAGGCCGTACCGGACTGGGACAACGCGCAGGCCGGCACCATCTTCGAGCAGATGCTCACCTCGAACAAGAACATCAAGGGTGTGCTCGCCGCCAACGACGGCCTCGGCAACGCCGCCATCGCGGTGCTGAAGAAGAACAAGCTCAACGGCCAGGTTCCGGTCACCGGCCAGGACGCGACCGTGCAGGGCCTGCAGAACATCCTCGCCGGCGACCAGTGCATGACCGTCTACAAGGCGATCAAGAAGGAGGCCAACGCGGCCTCCGAGCTGGCCATCGCGCTGGCCAAGGGCCAGAAGCCGACCACGGCCACCGGCGTCACCAAGGACGTGGAGTCCGGCAAGGACGTCCCCTCGGTGCTGCTGGACCCGCAGTCGATCACCAAGGCGAACGTCAAGGACGTCATCGCCGACGGCTTCGTCACCAAGGAGCAGCTGTGCACCGCTGACTTCGCCAAGGCCTGCACCGACGCGGGCATCAGCTGATCTGAGCTGATCGCGGGTCGTCCCGTTCGACTCGGCGCCGCTCCC
>NZ_JBEZGQ010001351.1:0-1904 GCF_040650095.1 Actinoplanes sp. NPDC048791
CGGCGATGACCGGCCAGCGGCTCGGCCCGGCCCTGAGCGGATACATCGTCTCCTGCGCCCGAGCGATCGTGCGGCACGTCATCGGCCGCGGCCTGCCCGCCCGGGCGGCGGTGATCGCGGTGACCACGGCCATCACCGAGAGCACCCTGCACAACTACACCCTCGCCGTCGACCACGACAGCCTCGGCCTGTTCCAGCAGCGCCCGTCGATGGGCTGGGGCAGCCCCGAGCAGCTGCTCGATCCCGGCTTCGCCACCGGCGCGTTCCTCGACAAGATGCTGCGCACCCACTCCGCCGGCAGCTGGCAGGCCGGCGACATCGGCCAGATCAGCCAGCGGGTGCAGGTCTCGCGCTACCCCGCGGCGTACGGGCCGGAGGCCAACGACGCGCGGCTCATCGTCGGCCAGCTGTGGACCAGCTCGACCTCGACCGGCACGACCGGCACCGCCAAGTCGCCGAAGAAGTCCACGCCGAAGAAGCCGGCCGGGCCCTTCAGCAAGGCGCTGCTGCAGACCGTGCCCGGGCTGCCCGGCACGTTCGACGACCGGCACCAGGTGCTGCTGGCCGACTGGAACGGCGACGGGCGCTCCGATCTCGTCGTGCTGCAGCAGTCCGGCACGACCAGCGGCGCCACCGAGGTGCGCATCGTGAGCGGCGCCAGCGACTTCCAGCACCTGCTGCTGCACACGGCCATCCCGCTGGGCCCGACCGACGCCCGGACCGCCTTCGCCATGACGGACTGGAATTTCGACGGCCGCCCGGACCTGGTGGTGACCCAGAAGTCCGGCACGGCGAGCGGCCGTACGGAGGTCCGGGTCCTCGACGGGGCCTCGTTCCTGCGGCGTTACCTCCAGGAGACCGCCACCGTGCTCGGCCCGAGTGACGACTGCTACGCGTTCGCCGTGGCGGACTGGAACGCCGACGGGCGCGTGGACGTGGCCGTGATCCAGAAGTGCGGGACGAAGAGCGGCCGTACGGAGGTCCGGGTCCTCGACGGCGCCGCCAACCTCCAGCGTTACCTCCAGGACAGCCCCACGCCGCTGGGCCCGACGGACGCCCGCCACACCTTCACCGTCGCCGACTTCAACGGCGACCTCAACCTCGACCTGGTCGTGACCCAGAAGTCCGGGGCCAAGAGCGACAAGACGGTGCTGCAGGTCCTGGACGGCGCCTCGCAGTACCGCAACCTCCTCGGCAAGCCGATCACCGCGCGCGTCTCCACGGACGACCGGCACAGCCTGTCGGTGCTGGACTGGAACAGGGACGGCCGGCTCGACCTCGTCGTGGTGCAGAAGTACGGCACCGCCGCCGGTCGCACCGAGGCGAAGATCCTCGCGGGCTGACGACGACGGGCCCGGCCGCCGGGCCGGACCCGTCGCCTCCGCCGGCTGGGGGCTACAGCCGGTCGACTGCGAAGTCGGCCGCCTCGTCGGCGTCGTCGGTGTAGCTGAGATGGGCCAGCACGCTCGCGCCCAGCGGATCGCAGACCACGTCCCGGTTCGCGCAGATGTCCAGCGTCCGGTCCGCGTAGACGCCGGTGATGCCCCGGCCCAGCTTGCGCAGCGGGTAGCCGAAGACCATGACCGCCGCGACCCGCGGCTGCACCGCCGCGGGAATGGTGGCGACGACCGGCCCGCCGACACTCGCGCCCGCGGAGCTGATGCCGAGCGAGTTGCCCACCACGTTCGCGCCCTGTGAGTAGCCGACCAGGACGAACCGCTGATCGGGGCAGGCCTGCGCCTGCTCGGACACGTGGCTGACCAGGGCCCGGTTGCCGGCGGTGGGCGACGTCGGGCTGACGCTGGCCGGATAGTCGACCGCGTGGCTGGTCAGCGTCGGGCCCGACGCCCGCCGCTGGATCGCCGCGAACACCGGGTCGCCGACGATGAGCCCCAGCCGGCCGG
>NZ_JBEZGQ010001352.1:0-1904 GCF_040650095.1 Actinoplanes sp. NPDC048791
CGACTGATCCTGGCCGAGGACTCGACCCTGCTGCGCGAGGGCCTGGTCCGCCTGCTCGCCGAGGAGGGACACGAGGTGCTCGCGGCGGTCGGTGACGGCGACGCACTGGTGCGGGAGGTCGAGCGGCACCGGCCCGACGTGATCGTGGTCGACGTCCGGATGCCGCCCACCCACACCGACGAGGGGCTGCGGGCGGCGCTGGAGGTCCGGCGGCGGTGGCCGGCCGTCGGCGTCCTGGTGCTGTCCCAGCACGTCGAGAAGACGTACGCCACCCAGCTGCTGGGCGCCGACTCGGCCGGGGTCGGCTACCTGCTCAAGGACCGGGTGTCGCGGGTGGACGAGTTCCTCGCCTCGCTGGACCGGGTCGGCGCCGGCGGCGCGGCGATCGACCCCGAGGTGGTGCGCCAGCTGCTCGCCCGGACGTCGCACGTGGACCCGCTGGCCCGGCTCACCGAACGCGAACGGGCGGTCCTGGAGCAGATGGCGCAGGGCCACACCAACGCCGCCGTGGCCGCGAAACTGCACGTGTCGCAGAGCGCGGTCGAGAAGCACGTGAACGCGATCTTCGACAAGCTGGACCTGAACCGGGCGGCCGGTTACAGCCGCCGGGTCCTGGCCGTCCTGCGTTACCTGAGCTCCTGACGGGACCGCCGCACCCGCGCCGCGACGAACCAGAGCAGGGCCAGGGCACAGACCACGATCACCCCGTTCTGGTACGCGCCCACCCACCCCTGGATCGCCGGCCAGTTCTCCCCCAGCCCGTACCCGGCCAGGATGAAGACCGTGTTCCAGATGAGGCTGCCCAGCGTGGTGCAGAGCAGGAAGGTGCCCAGCGGCATGCGTTCCAGCCCGGCCGGGATCGAGATCAGGCTCCGGAAGATCGGGATCATCCGGCCCAGGAACACCGCCTTGACCCCGTGCCGGGCGAACCAGGCCTCGGTGCGGTCCACGTCGGCCAGCTTGATCAGCGGCAGCCGGGCCGCGACGGCGCGGATCCGGTCCCGGCCGAGCACCGCCCCCACGGCGTAGAGGGCGACCGCGCCCACCACCGAGCCGAGCGTGGTCCAGGTGATCGCGCCCAGCAGGCTGACGTCACCGCGGGCGGCGGCGAAGCCGGCCAGCGGCAGGATCACCTCGCTGGGGATCGGCGGGAAGAGGTTCTCGAGGGCGACGGCGAGGCCGGCGCCGGGACCGCCGAGCCGCTCGACCAGTGATGCCGTGTCAGCTGCGAAATCCCAGGTGGAAGTCATGGCATCGACGCTAGGAACCCGGCCCGGCGGGCACCATGAGCCGTACCGCAGACCTGCCTGCGGCCCACCGCAGCCGGACCCTGCGGAAAACCACAGGCACGGTTTGTTGCGTCGCGGTAAAAGTCTCGATCGCCCATTGACCGGCGCCACCGCCGCTGCCGATCCTGTGACGACGGAGACACGGCCCGCTCCTAGGCACGGCACGTTCGTTCGGCGAAGGGACGCGGGGCATGGCGATCGTCATCATCGGAGCGGGGATCGTCGGGTGCGCCCTGGCGGACGAACTCACCCTGCGCGGCCGCACCGACGTGACGGTGCTGGAGCAGGGCCCGCTGTTCAGCACGGGCGGATCCAGCTCGCACGCGCCCGGCCTGGTGTTCCAGACCAACCCGTCGCGGACGATGGCCGGGCTGGCCCGCTACACCGTGGCGAAGCTGACCGACCTGGGCTGCTTCGACGCGGTGGGCAGCCTGGAAGTGGCGACCACCCCGGAACGGCTGCTCGAGCTGCACCGGCGGCATGGCTTCGCGACCGCGTGGGGCATCGCCGCGGAGGTGCTCGGGCCGGACGCCTGCCGGGAGCTGTATCCGCTGCTCGGCGAGGTGCTGGGCGGCCTGCACGTACCGAGCGACGGACTGGCCCGCGCGGTCGACG
>NZ_JBEZGQ010001353.1:0-1888 GCF_040650095.1 Actinoplanes sp. NPDC048791
CGCGGCAATTGCCCCTGACGCGGCGACCGGCTGGGCCGCAGCGACCGGCTGCGGCGCGCGGTGGGGTCGGCACCCGCGCGGGACGAATCGGCGCGCCGGGACCACCCGGGGCTGTGACCTGACAGACCTTGCCGGGTACCCCCAGGGGGTATAGCTTGGCTCGTGGAGGTGGCCACGATGAATTCGGTAGACGGTGAGGGCCGGGCCCAGGGCCAGACCACGGCGGTCCACGAGCATCACCACGAGAGCAACCACGGCGAAGGCCCCGGCGGTCACGACCACCAAGCCGGCCACGGCGGGCATCAAGGGCATCAAGGGCATGAGGGGCATGACAAGCACGCCGGCCACGACCCCGAGATGTTCCGGCGCAAGTTCTGGCTGAGTCTCGCCCTCACCCTGCCGATCGTGCTCACCAGCCACATGGTGATGGACTGGTTCGGTTACTCCCTGGACTTCCCCGGGATCTCCCTGGTCGGCCCGGTCCTCGGCACGTTCGTGTTCGGTTACGGCGGGTGGCCGTTCCTGGCCGGCGCCGTCGCTGAGGTCCGGGACCGGGCGCCCGGCATGATGTTGCTCATCTCGATGGCCATCACCGTCGCCTACGCGGCGTCGCTGGCCACCAGCTTCGGGGCGTTCGACCTGGACTTCTGGTGGGAGCTGGCCGCCCTGGTGACCATCATGCTGCTGGGTCACTGGCAGGAGATGAAGGCGATCGGCCAGGCCCAGGGGGCGCTCGCCGCCCTGGCCGCGTTGCTGCCCGACGACGCCGAGCGGATCACCGCTGCCGGCGACGTCGACCGGGTGCCGGTCGCTGACCTGGTGGTGGGCGACACGGTGCTGGTGCGCTCCGGCGCCCGGGTGCCCGCCGACGGTCGCATCGTCGAGGGGTCGGCCGAGCTCGACGAGTCCATGATCACGGGGGAGAGCCGCCCGGTGGCCCGGGCGGCCGGCGATCGGGTCGTGGCCGGGACGGTCGCTACGGACTCCGCTCTTCGGGTACGGGTCGACGCGATCGGTGCGGACACCGCGCTGGCCGGCATCGGGCGTCTCGTCGCGCAGGCGCAGGCCTCCAACGGCCGTGCGCAGGTTCTGGCCGACCGGTTCGCCGCGATGCTGTTCTACATCGCTACGGCCGCGGCGGCGCTCACGTTTGTGGTGTGGTGGCTGCTGGGTGATGTGGACGGGGCTGTGGTCCGTACCGTGACGGTCCTGGTCATCGCGTGCCCGCACGCGCTCGGCCTGGCCATTCCGCTGGTGATCGCGTTGTCCACGGCCGTGTCGGCCAAGGCCGGCATCCTGGTCAAGGACCGGCTGGCGCTGGAACGGATGCGCACCGTGGACGCCGTGCTGTTCGACAAGACCGGGACGTTGACCAAGGGCGCCCACACCGTCACGGGCATCGCCGTCGCGGAGGGTGAGACCGAGGACGGCGTGTTGCGCCTGGCCGGCGCGGTCGAGGCGGACAGTGAGCATCCGCTGGCCCGGGCGATCGTCGCCGTCGCCGGGCAGCGCGGACTGCGCGCGTCGGCCCGGGACTTCCGGTCGCTCACCGGCCGCGGCGTGCAAGCCGTCGTCGACGACACCGCGTACGCCGTGGGTGGACCGTCCCTGCTGCGTGAGCTGAACGCCGAGGTGCCGGCCGGGTTGCGCCGTACCGCTGAGGAGTGGTCGCGGCGTGGCGCCGCGGTCCTGCATCTGCTGCGGTTGCCCGCGGACGGTGGCCCGCAGGTGCTGGGCGCGTTCGCCTTGGCGGACGAGGTCCGCCCCGAGGCGCGCGAGGCCATCGCCGAGCTGCGGGCGCAGGGCGTCCGGAAGATCGTGATGATCACCGGGGATGCCCGCCCGGTGGCCGAGGCGGTCGCCGCTGACCTGGGGTTCCGGCCCGGCA
>NZ_JBEZGQ010001354.1:0-1886 GCF_040650095.1 Actinoplanes sp. NPDC048791
CCTGCGCGCCGAGCACGGCCTGGGCACCGGCACGCTGCGCTGGGTGGACACCCCGGCGGACGTGCTGGCGTTCCGCAACGGCGGCCTGCTGGTGCTCACCAACTTCGGCGACGCGCCGGCCGAGCTGCCGCTCAACGCCCGGGTGCAGCTGGCCAGCGGCCCGCTGACCGACGACGGCCGGGTGCCGCAGGACGTCACTGTGTGGGCGCGGGTCTGACCTCTTCCCGCTTGCCGTAGGTGGCCAGGGCCGCATGGGTGTCCGCCATGTCCCTGGCCACCGTCCGGCTGGCCAGCCAGTACATGACGCCGGTCGGGATGAAGAACAGCTGGAACGCGGCCAGGCCGACCGCGTAGTTCAGCGGCGGCGGGAAGGCCCCGGCCAGCTGCCGGAACACCAGCGCGACCAGGGCGTTGCCGCCGGCCCGGCCCACCCCGTTGACCAGGTTGCCCAGGCTGTAGACGGTGCCGCGGTGCTCCGGCGGGTTGACGTCGGCGATCAGCGCGAACCAGTTCGGCGAGTTGGCCGAGGTCAGGGCCAGCGCGAAGATGGCGGTGGCCAGGCTCAGCCCGACCGTCGGCTCGGTGAAGACCTGACCCAGGATGGCCAGCACGACGGCGCCGGCGCTGCCGCCGTCCGGCACGTCGATGCGGAACGGCACGAAGAACAGCACCACGTAGAAGGGCACGGCGGCGATGACGCCCACGGCCGCGACCAGGGCCCGGCCCCGGGGGGCACGGCGTTGCAGCCGGTCGCCGATCAGCCCGCCCAGGATCGACAGGGCCCCGCCGAGCTGGAACAACGTGGCGAAGACGCTGCCCACGATCACCGCGGTGGCCGTCGTGTAGCCCTGGTCCTCGGCGCGCGAGCGGAACAGCACCGGCAGCCACACCAGCGACCCGAAGGCGATCTGCGCGGTGAGACCCTGCAGGATCAGCCAGATGTTGGTCCGCCGGCGCAGGATCCGGGGCAGGTGGTCGTGGTGGATCCGCTCGTCGTACTCGACGCCGGCCAGCTCGGGCTGACTGTCCCCGCGCGGCACGTCGAAGGTGAAGACGTACGCCACCGTGGCGAGCACGCCGGCCACGGCCACCACCAGGAACGGCCGCCGCCAGTCGGCCGAGCCGAGCACCCCGGCCAGCAGCGTGCCGACCAGGGTGCCGACGCCCTGCGACAGGCCCCAGAAGCTCATCACCAGGCCCCGGCGCCGCGGTGAGATCAGGTCACTGACCACCGAGAAGCTGACGCTGGCGACCCCGCCCAGCCCGATCGCGGCCAGCACCTGGGACAGCAGGAACGACGGATAACTGCCGGCCAGGCCGGACCAGGCCGTGCCGGCCACCCAGATCAGGGTGCCGGCGATCAGCACCGGCTTGCGGTCGAGGCGGTCCCCCGCGTACGCCCAGGCGATCGCGGCCACCGCGCTGATCAGGAACATCACCGTGGTGGCGAGGGCGATGTGGCCCTCGCCCACGGCGTAGTCGTCGGCGATGCTGCCGTACAGCGGCGGGACCAGGTTGATCGCGACGTTGTCGAGGGAGGCGAGGATGACGAAGACGATCACGCTGTACGCGCGATGCGCCGGTCCTCCCCGCCATCTCACGCGACGAGGTTAGCCGGACACCCTGTCGATCACGGCGTCGCGGGCGGCGGCGTACTGCTCCCGGATGATCGGGGCGCTGCTGTCCTCGTACACCTCGGGGGTCTCGGCGGACCACGTCGGTGGCGCGTCACCACCCACCGTGACCCACGCGGCCTGGCGGGCGGCCCCGTCCGCGACGTATTCGCCGGGCGGCGGGACCAGCACCGGCAGGCCGAAGAGGGCCGGCGCGATGCGGCGGACCGCCTCGCTGCGAGCACCGCCGCCGACCAGCACGATGCGGTTGGC
>NZ_JBEZGQ010001355.1:0-1883 GCF_040650095.1 Actinoplanes sp. NPDC048791
GTTGCCGCCAGCCGTGCCGTTCCAGATCCGGTACGTCCTCGAGGTGGCTGACCGGGCCCAGGCACAGCCAGGCGACCGGCCGCACCGAGCCCGGGATGCCCAGCAGCCCGCGCAGGAAGTCCTCGCGGTAGAAGGACACCCACCCGACGCCCAGTCCTTCGGCGGTGGCCGCCAGCCACAGGTTCTGGATGGCCAGGCACACCGAATAGAGCCCGGCGTCCGCAATCGCATGCCGCCCCAGCACCGCCGGCCCGCCCCGCGCGGCGTCGTAGGTCACCACGACCGACAGCGTCGACTCCAGCACCCCGTCGATCTTGATGCGGGCGAAGCGCCGGGCCGCGTCGCCGTCGAGGGTGGCGGCGAAGGTTTCGCGTTCGGTGTGCACGTGCTGGTGGAACGTCTGCCGGAGTTCGCGGTCGCGGACCAGGATGAAGTCCCATGGCTGCGACAGTCCGACGCTGGGCGCCTCGTGCGCGGCCGTGAGGATCCGGTCCAGGACGTCGTCGGGGACCGGCGCGCCGGTGAACTCGCCGCGGACGTCGCGGCGGCGGCTGATGGTTTCGTACAGGTCGTGGATCATGGGCAGGCTCCCGCTGCGCTCGTGCCCCGGGCAGGCCGGGGTCATCGACGCGAGGCCGGTCTTCGGACTCCCGGATCAGCGCCTCACCGCCCGCCTTCCCAGCCGTCCGGCCAGTGGCTGCGCACCGGGATGCGCGTGGGCGGCAGCTCCCCGGTCACCGCGGCGGGCCCGTGCCGGATTCACACCGGCTTCCCGATTCTCCCCACCCGCGGGCGGGGCACCTCGCAACAAGTTCGTGCCGGACGACACGCTACCGCCACGGCCGACGGCCGCAGGTCAGTGGCCCAGGATGTCATTGAGCCAGGGGTTGCGGAAGGTGCCCTGGGGGTCGTACTTCGTGACCAGGGCCTGGAAGTCGGCGAAGCGGGGGTAGCGGCTGCGGACCGTCGCCGCGTCCTGGGTGAAGACCTTGCCCCAGTGGGGGCGGGCCTCCAGCGGCGCGAGCTGCTCCTCCAGCGCCGCCACCGCCGGCAGGACTGCCGCCGTGTCGGCGATCCAGGTGAAGTGCAGGCCGAGGCTGTCGCGCTCGTAGTTCATGCTCAGCCACAGGTTGTCCGCCGCCACCGTACGGATCTCGTTCACCTGGAGGACCGGGACGATCTTCTCCCGGACCCGGGCCACCGCGTCGATCGCCTCCAGGGCGCGGTCGAACGGCACCATCCACTCCGACTGCAGCTCCGCGCCGGTGCTGGGGGTGAACTCCATCTTGAAATGCGGCAGCCGGGCGTGCCACGGGCCCGGTACGCCGAACTGGTCGGTGCTGTTGTCCGCCGCCACCCCGGGCACCGGGTGGCGCTTGCCGTCGGCCGGGCGGGCGCCGAAGAGCGGGCCTTCCGGCAGCTCGTCCGTACGCTTGAACCAGGCGTGGTTGATGTCCCCGGACTGCCAGTTGGTGAACAGGCTGACGCTGTACCCGGCGGCGAGGATCTCCGGCAGGTGCTGTTCCAGCGACGCGCGGGGCAGGTCGTCGTAGACGTACTGGCGGATCTCGAACGCCGGCACCACGTCCAGGGTCAGCGCGGTCACGACGCCGAGGGCGCCCAGGCCCACCACCGCGCCGGGGAAGTCTTCGTCGCCGCGGCGCAGGGTCACCAGTTCGCCGTCGCCGCGGATCAAGTCGATCGCCGCTACCGAGGTGGCCAGGTTGCCGTTGCGGACGCCCGAGCCGTGAGTCGCCGTGGTGACCGCGCCGGCCACCGAGATGTGCGGGAGCGATGCCATGTTGTGCACCGCCAGGCCTTCCGCGTCGAGGCGGTCGACGAGTTCGCCGTACCGGATGCCGCCGTCGACCCGGACCGTCCGG
>NZ_JBEZGQ010001356.1:0-1882 GCF_040650095.1 Actinoplanes sp. NPDC048791
CCACCGCGACCAGGCCCAGCAGCCGGTCGGCCTCGGCCGTGCATTCGGCGTGGTGGAGCTCGCCGGAGACCCGCCCGGCCTCGGTCGCCAGCCGCGCCGCCTCGTCCAGATCGCCCTGCCGGCGACGCACCTCCGCCAGCTCCAGCGTCGCCCCGGCGTGGTCCTGCGTCGCCCCGACCGCGAGCAGGATCTCGGCCGCGGCGGCGAGCTCCTGGGCCGCGGCAGCCGGCTTGCCCACCCGGCGCAGTACGTACCCGTACGCCCAGTGGCACAGCCCGACCTCACGGGTCAGCCCCAGCTCGCGGTAGATCCGCTGGGCCTCGGTGAACATCCGTTCCGCCTCGGGCAGCTCCGCCGGGCTGCGCCGCAGCTGGCCGGCCGTCGTGTAGAAGTGCGCCGGCCACTCGGGAATGGTGATCAGGGGGAGCAGGGCCTGCGCGTCGGCCTCCAGCTGGCGGGCCCGCTCGCGCCAGTCCAGCTCGACGAAGATGTAGAGCAGGGACGCCGACAGGCGTAACCGTCCGTCGGCCTGGGTGGCCGGCTCGGCCGGTGCCCGCAACTCCTCCTGCAGGACGGCCAGGGCGGTGGACAGATCGCCGCGGGCGAAGCGGCAGTACGCCCACCGGGCCACCGCGGCCGTCCGAGGCGTCGAGGGTGGTTCGTCGCGTACGCGGTCGAACTGCTCCTCGGCCCCGGGCAGGTCGCCGCTCTGCAGGCGGGCTTCCCCCAGCCAGTACCCGGCCCAGGTGGCCGCCTCGGTGAGGGCGTACCGGGACGCGTCCGCGCGTACCCGGCGGAACTCGTCCTCGGCGTAGCCGATCTTGCCCTCGGACAGCAGGCGGCGTGCCTGCCGCAGGGATTCGGTCAGTGCCGCGGCCGCTCCGGGCGGCCGGCCGTACCGCAGGTCGTCCGGGTCCACCCCCAGGCGCCGGGCCACATGGGTGAGCATCGATTCGCTGGGATTGCGGGTGCCGGCCTCCACGGCCGCGAGCAGGGCCCGGCTGTAGTGGGGCTGGGCGAGCTCTTGTTGCGTCAGGCCGTTCGCGGTGCGCAGGCGACGGATGCGCGGGCCCACCGCGCCGTGCTCGCCGGTCTTCCGGGCCTTGAGCGGCTTCGTCGTCACGCCACCTCCCCGGTTCACCCTAGTGCCCGCGGATCACGGCCCGCGTCGACGTCTTGCTACGCTCGCGGCAACTATAGTTAACTGCGCTGTGGCGGGAGGTGGGCATGGGTCACGACGCGGGCCGGAGCGGAGAAGCCGGGACGAGCGACACCGTCTTCTGCCGGCATTGCCACCGAGCGCTGTGGCACGAGGATCTGTGGGGGTGGCTGCATTTGGACAACAGCTACCTGTGCCGCCATCCCGCCACCGGCGAAATCCTGTTCACCCCGGCCGAACCTCTCCCCGGAAAGGACGGTGTCGACTCATGAAGGTCGGCATTCCGAGCGAAGTCAAGAACAACGAGTTCCGGGTGGCGATCACCCCCGCGGGGGTTTTCGAGCTGAACCGGGCCGGTCACGAGGTGTTCGTGCAGGCCGGTGCGGGTGCCGGTTCGTCGATCACCGACGCCGACTACGTCGCTGCCGGTGCGACGATCCTGGCCGGGCCGGACGAGGTGTGGGGCACCGGTGATCTGATCCTGAAGGTCAAGGAGCCGATCGCTGAGGAGTACGGCCGGATGCGTGAGGGCCAGGTCCTGTTCACGTATCTGCACCTGGCGGCGTCCAAGGAGTGCACCGACGCACTCCTGGACCGCAAGGTCACCGGGATCGCGTACGAGACCGTTGAGTTGCCGGATCGGTCGTTGCCGTTGCTGGCGCCGATGTCGGAGGTCGCCGGGCGGCTGGCCCCGCAGGTCGGCTCCTACCACCTGATGCGCTC
>NZ_JBEZGQ010001357.1:0-1879 GCF_040650095.1 Actinoplanes sp. NPDC048791
TTTTGGTCCGGCATTTGCCATGCCTGCGGGTCGAGCGACCAGCCAGATGAGCAGTGTGCGGACACCGCTCCGCCCGGCCGGCCGGACAGACGGACGGGCGGCCGGCCGGACGCGGTCGGCCGGCTGACCTCTGCGACGGGTCGGCACGCTCCAGCTCAGCGCGACCCAGGCAGCGCCATCCGGGCCAGCGCGGCACGGGTCAGCGCGATTCCAGTCAGCGCGACCCCGCCAACGCCGCCCCCGTCAACCCGACCTCAGTCGGCGCGGCCCGAGTCAACGCAACGCAAATCCGCGCGGCCCAAGTCAGCCCGGCCCAGTCACCGCGACCCGTCAGCCCGGCCCCGTCCGCCCGACTCCTTTCAGCCCGACCCCAGTTAGCGCGACCCCGTCGCCCCACCCCGTCACCGCGGCTCAAAGGCAGCGGGACCCGTCACCCCAACCCCGTTACCGCGGCCCCGTCCGCCCGACCCCTTCAGCCCGACCCCAGTCAGCGACCGGCCCCGTCAGCGCGGCCCAAGTCAGCGCGACCGTCAGCGCGGCGCAGGGGCGCGGGCGGCTGGGCGGTTATTCGGGGTTGTCGTAGGCCGTTTGGGATGCCGATATGTCTGGGAGGTGTTCGATTGCCCATTTCTGGAGGGCTCGGAGTGGTTCCAGCAGGGTCCGCCCCGCGTCGGTGAGGGCGTATTCGACCCGGACTGGCACCTCCGGGTAGACCGTGCGGCGCACCAGGCCGTCGCGTTCCAGGCCGCGGAGGGTCTGGGTCAGCATCTTCTGAGAGACGCCTTCGATGCGGCGGCCGAGCTCTGAGAAACGGGCGTCGCCTTCGCCCAGGACGCCGACGATCAGGACGGTCCAGCGGTCGCCGATGCGGTCGAGGATGCGGCGGGTCGCGCAGTTGGCGCTGTACGGGTCGCCGTCGAGTGCCGGGGCTGCCTGAGTGGTTACCAAGAGGTGCCTACTTCCCGATGGAGATCTGCTCTCCTACGGTAACCATGCGACCCCAACACCGAGAAGGAAGGCACTTCATGTCCCGCATTGTCGTCATCGGTGGCACCGGCTACGCCGGATCGGCCATCGTCGCTGAGGCCGCCGCACGTGGTCATGAGGTCACTGCGTTCAGCCGCTCGCTCCCCGCCGACGCAGTCGCAGGCGTGAACTACGTCCAGGGCGATGCCACGGAGGAAGCGGCCCTGTCATCGGTCATCTCCGGCGCCGACGTCGTGGTGGCCGCACTCGCACCCCGTGGTCCGCTCGCCGACTCGTTCCGCGACGTGTATCGCACGGTTGCCCGCCTCGCCGACGCCGCGGGGGCTCGCCTTTTCGTTGTCGGCGGCTTCTCGTCCCTGCGTCCGGCACCCGGCGCGCCTCGTTTCAAAGAGGACCTCAGCCACGCCCCGGCCGAATTCCACGCCGAGATCCTCGCCGGCGCCGCCCTGATCACCGACGACCTCCCTGCCACCCCGGAAACCCTGAACTGGGTCTTCGTGAGCCCCGCAGCCAACTTCGGCTCATACGCCCCGGGCGAGCGCCTGGGCAAGTACCGCCTGGGCAACGAAATCGCCGTCCAGCCCGAAGACGGCGGCTCCATCTCCGGCGCCGACTACGCCATCGGCGTCGTAGACCTGATCGAACAAGAAACCCACAACCGAGCCCACGTAAACCTGGCCTACTGAAACCACAAACACCGCAGTTGGGCTAGGCGCTCCCCACGCCGAAGACGCGAGCCCGGAGCGGTGTAACCACGCGTCGCGCGCCGACAGGGCGCATTTTCACCCATCCCCACCGCAAGAGATGCAGCTCCGTGCCCACAGCGGGCTTGGGGGGCGGGGATGGTCCACGCAGATATCAAGCCTGACGAGCTGCGTGGGCCATCCCCGCC
>NZ_JBEZGQ010001358.1:0-1878 GCF_040650095.1 Actinoplanes sp. NPDC048791
CGTACCCTCGCCGGTCAGGTCCGCCGCACCGGCGTGCGCCGCGAGGTCGAGCTCGACCTGCCGCGCGGTCGCGCCGGCGGGGCCCAGGCGCCGCTGGGGCTGCACCTGCGCGCGGTGGCCCTCAATTCCACGCACGTCGCGGTGGAGGCGGCGGACGTGACCGAGTCGCACCGGCTGGCCCGGGTCCGCCGGGACTTCGTCGCGAACGTCAGCCACGAGCTCAAGACCCCGATCGGCGCGCTGCAACTGCTCGCCGAGGCGCTGCTCGACGCGACCGAGCTGCCCGAGGCCGAGCTGGCGGACCGTTCCGAGGACCTGATCGCGGCCCGGCGGTTCGCCGAGCGCATCCATCACGAGTCCGCCCGGATGGGCCGGCTCGTCAACGAACTGCTCGAACTGACCCGGCTGCAGGGCGCCGAACCGTTGCCCGCCCCGGAGCCGGTCGCCCTGGACTGGGTGATCGCCGAGGTCGTCGACCGCACCCGCACCACGGCGTCGGCGAAGGGCATCGAGGTCGTCTACACCGGGCCCAAGGGCGCGACCGTGTACGGCAGCGACAGCCAGGTGGCCACCGCGGTCACCAACCTCGTCGAGAACGCGATCGCCTACTCGGGCGAGGACACCAAGGTCGCCCTGGCCATGCGCCAGGACGACGACTGGATCGAGATCGACGTCACCGATCAGGGCATCGGCATCGCCCCGCACGACGTCGACCGGATCTTCGAACGCTTCTACCGGGCCGACCAGGCCCGTTCCCGCTCGACCGGCGGCACGGGCCTCGGCCTGGCCATCGTCAAGCACATCGCCACCAATCACGGCGGCCGTGTCGAGGTGTCGAGCACACTTGGTGGTGGCTCGACGTTCACCCTGCGCCTACCGGCGCGACCCCCGGAAACCCCCATGCCGTTACCGGCGGCGATTGAGATCGAGTCCGGCCCGGCCGGGCTCCCTTCGGCCTGACCAGGCCGCCCTTCAAGGAAGGAACCCCCATTGGCTCGCGTGCTCGTGGTCGAGGATGAGGAGTCGTTCTCCGACGCCCTGTCGTACATGCTGCGCAAGGAGGGCTTCGAGGTGTCGGTCGCGGCGACCGGGACCTCGGCCCTGACGCAGTTCGACCGGACCGGCGCCGACATCGTCCTGCTCGACCTCATGCTGCCCGAGATGTCCGGCACCGAGGTGTGCCGGCAGCTGCGGCAGCGTTCCGCCGTACCGATCATCATGGTGACGGCCCGGGACAGTGAGATCGACAAGGTCGTCGGGCTGGAGATCGGCGCCGACGACTACGTCACCAAGCCGTACTCGCCACGCGAGCTCGTCGCCCGGATCCGCGCGGTCCTGCGCCGGCAGGGCGCCGAGGCGGCGGAGGTGACGACGCCGACGCTGGCGGCCGGCCCGGTCCGGATGGACGTGGAACGGCACGTGGTGACGGTGGACGGCTCGTCGGTGCAGTTGCCGCTGAAGGAGTTCGAGCTGCTGGAGCTGCTGCTGCGCAACGCGGGCCGGGTGCTGACCCGGGGCCAGCTGATCGACCGGGTCTGGGGCGCCGACTACGTGGGCGACACCAAGACCCTGGACGTGCACGTGAAGCGGCTGCGGTCGAAGGTCGAGCCGGAGCCGTCCGCGCCCCGCTTCATCGTCACCGTCCGCGGTCTGGGGTACAAGTTCGAGCCGTAGGCCGGTGGCACGAACGTGCGATGTGGAGGCTGTGACCAGCCGATAACTTCGGGTCGACACGGCGAGCGAGCACGCGACGCCGGGCCCGAACAGAGGTTGCCTCCATGAGCGCTTTCCGCTTTGCCCCGCGCCGTACCGTGGTGTTGCTGGCCGTGGCCGGCCTGGCCGCCGCGTCGATCACCGCCTGCGATGACCCGGCCGCCG
>NZ_JBEZGQ010001359.1:0-1876 GCF_040650095.1 Actinoplanes sp. NPDC048791
CTCCGCCACGACCCCCGTACGGGGTTGCGGACGCCCGGCATACTCGGCGCGGCAGTGACAGACACGCCTGCCGCCGCCGACGGATCCCGCGCCCAGCCCTGCGGTTCCACTGTCTACAGTGGAGCAATTTTTGCGTCCGGTCGGCGGCGCGGGCGGCATTTCACCACGGGGGAAACACCATGCCGGCCATGTCTCGTCGTACGGCGCTGAGCCTGCTCGCGCTCACCGCCGTCAGCACATCAGGCTCCTGCGGTACGGCCCGTGCCCAGCCGGCCCACCACGACAGCAGAGGAACGGGACGGGCCGCCAACCCGGTGGTCCTGGAGAACCTGCTCGACGGGGACAGCGGGTGGCAGCTGGCCGGCGTACGGAGCTCGGACGACGTCACGCGCCAGATCCAGGGCTACGCGTCGCGTACGTCGGTCAACGTCGGCGAGTCGCTCGACTTCCACGTCTCGGTGGCCGGCGACCGGGCGTTCACCGTCTCGATCTACCGGCTCGGCCACTACGGCGGCGCGGGTGGCCGGCGCCTGCTGACCAGTGGCAGCCTGCGCGGCACGGAGCTGCCCACGCCCACCGCCGGCCCCGGTACGGGCCTGATCGAGTGCGACTGGCCGGTCTCCTGGACGCTGGCCGTCCCCGCCGACTGGACCTCCGGATACTTCCTGGCGGTCTTCGACACCGACGACGGCTTCCGCAGCTGCACGCCGTTCGTGGTGCGCGACGACGGGCGCCGGGCCGACTTCGTCGTCGTGGTGCCGTTCAGCACCTACCAGGCGTACAACTTCTGGCCGGCCGACGGTCGGACCGCGAAGAACCTCTACAAGGGCTACCTCCGGCCCGGCAAGGTCGGCGGCATCCCGGAGCGCGCGTTCCAGGTGTCCTTCGACCGCCCCTACTCCGGCGGCGGGATGCCCAGCTGGTCCGACCTCGACATCGCCGCCGCCCGCTGGCTCGAGGCCACCGGTTTCGACGTGGCGTACGCCTCCAGCCTGGACCTGCACGAGCAGCGCATCCCGGCCGGCAAGCACGCCGCGTTGATCTTCCCGGGCCACGACGAGTACTGGTCGAAAGCCATGCGCGACAGCACGGAGAGCGCCGTCGACGGTGGCACGCACCTGGCGTTCCTGGCGGCGAACAACGTCTACTGGCACGTACGGTTCGACCCCGCGCGGGACGGGCGCCGCAACCGGGTGGTGACCTGCTACAAGGACACACCGGACCCGGGAGCGGACGGGAACGGGCCGACGTGCAACTGGCGCAAGATCGGCGAGAAGCACAGCCACGCCGAGCAACGGCTGCTGGGCGTGCAGTACAACGGGATGCTGGCCGACCCGCTGCCGCTGGTGATCAGCAAGAGCAGGCACTGGTTCTGGGCGGGCACCGGGGTCCGCGACGGCGACACCGTCCCCGGTCTCGTGGCGGTCGAGGCCGACGGCTGGAACCCGAAGATCAAGCTGTCCCGCCGGGCGAACCAGACCCTGCTGTCCGAGACCCCGTACGAGGACCGGCTCGGCCGCGGGGCACGGGTGCAGAACACCAGCCTCTACGAGACCGCCCACGGCACGCTGGTCTTCGCCGCGGGGACGTTCCACTGGAACCTCGCCCTGGTCGACTCGGCGTACACCGACGTACGGATCCAGCGCGCGACGCGGAACCTGCTCACCCGCATGCTGGTCGGCTCCCGGTCCTAGCCGGTGTCTCGCGGGGACCGGCCGGCGTAGCGGCCGCTGGGCCGGAAGCGGCTCGGCTCGTCGGCGTACTCCTCCAGGGCGTGGGCGAGCCAGCCGGCGGTCCGGGCGACGGCGAAGATCGCCTCCCCGGCGTCGGCGGCCATGCCGGTGGCCAGGGTGAAGGCGGCCAGGGCGAAGTCGAC
>NZ_JBEZGQ010001360.1:0-1872 GCF_040650095.1 Actinoplanes sp. NPDC048791
CTCGGCCATGACACCGCCGCCACCCCACCGGCTCAGCGCAGCGGCAGCTCCAGGCTGTTCCCGCGGGTGATCGGCTGGATCCCGGTGAGGCCGTGCTCGCCGGCCCGCCGCAGGAACGCGCTCAGCGGCAGCTTCTGCACCACGTAGTCGTCGTTGTGGATCGGGATGGTGAGCCGCGGCCGGATCAGCTCGGTCGTCGCCACGCCCTGCTTGTCGTCCATGGTGAGCAGCATGCCCATGATCTTCGTGCCGCCGAGGTGGATGATCATGGCGTCGATCTCGCCGCAGCGCCGCGGCACCTCCTCCAGGAACGGCCGGTACAGCGTGTCGCCGGTGATGTAGAGCCGCAGCCGGCACCGGCCGTCCTCCTCCAGCTCCAGCACCGAGCCCATGACGTCGGGCAGCAGCCGGTCCATCAGGCCGGGACCGTGCCGGCCGGGGACCGAGGTCACCCGCAGCCGCTGCCGTCCCCGCGAGAGCTCGTGGCTCTCCCACGTCGGCAGGCCCAGGACGTCCTCGAACTTGCGGCGCCGCAGCTTGCGCTGAGCCTCCCGGGTCGTGACGATCGGCGTCGACTTGGCCACCTCGGCCGTGGCCACCCGGTCCCAGTGGTCGCCGTGGAAGTGCGACAGCAGTACGGCGTCGAGCGGCGGCAGCTCCGCGACCGAGCAGGCCGGGTCGAGCAGGCGCCGGGTCCACATGCCGTAGCCCAGGTGCACCCGGCTGCCCGCCGACACGAAGTTGGGGTCGGTCAGCAGGGTGAAGTCCCCGAGCCGCAACACGGTCGTCGCGTTGCCGATGAACGTCATGCTCGCGCGCAGGCCGTTCTGATCCATGTGGCCACCTCCGCGCCGCGCATACCCCGGCGGCGGCCGTCCACACCCCGGATTCAGAGGGTCAGTGCGGCACCGACCGCGTGCCGAACGACGTCTTCGGCGTCCTGGCAGGCCTGCGGGAGCTGGTCGGCGGGCACCGGGTGGCTCAGCGCATAGCCCTGGGCGTACTCGCAGGCCATCTCGCGCAGCCGCAGCAGCGCGGCCACGTCCTCCACGCCCTCGGCCACCATGGACAGTCCGAGGTTGTGCCCGAGGTCGATCGCGCTGCGCACCATGACGGCGTCGGGCGTGCCCGGGGTCAGATCGCGGACGAACGTACGGTCGATCTTGAGCTCGTCGGCCGGCACCCGGCGCAGCTGGGCCAGCGAGCTGAAGCCGGTGCCGAAATCGTCGACCGACACGGTGACGCCGTGCTCGCGGACCTCGTGCAGCGCGCGGACCGCCCGGTCCGGGTCGGCCATGATGCTGGTCTCGGTCAGTTCCAGGCACAGCTGCCGCGGCGGCAGGCCGGCGTCGGCCACCGTGCTCAGCACCCGGGCGACAAAACCGGCGTCGATCAGGCAGCCGGGCGACACGTTCACCGCCACCTGGTACGTGTGCCCCTCGGCCAGCCAGCGCGCGGCCTGCCGGACCGCCAGCCCCAGCAGGTGGTCGGTCAGCCGGATCTCCAGGCCCCGGCTCTCCGCGACGGGCAGGAACGTGGCCGGCATCAGCAGCCCCCGCTCGGGGTGCTGCCAGCGGACCAGCGCCTCGACCGAGGTCACGACGCCGTCGCTGAGGCGTACCTGGGGCTGGTAGTAGAGCCGCAGCTGACCGTCCGGGTCACCGCTGTCGAGCAGCGCCCGCAGGTCGGCGAAGAGCTGCATCCGGTCCGGGATCTCGGCGTCCTCGGCGGCGTCGTAGACGGCGACCCCGCCGCCGTTGCCCTTGGCCCGGTACATCGCCGCGTCGGCGTGCCGGAACAGCTCGTCACCGGCGCCGTGCAGCGGGCCGAGCGCGATGCCGAGGCTGCCGCTGATGGCCGCCGGCCCCTCGG
>NZ_JBEZGQ010001361.1:0-1870 GCF_040650095.1 Actinoplanes sp. NPDC048791
GGACGGTCTACGACGCTGAGCAGGTGACCGCCGGGGTCGGTGCCGGACCGGTGCCGACGAAGCCGAACGTGGCGCTCGCTCCGGGGGCCAGGGCGCCGTTGTGGGCGGCGTTGCGGACCGTCGCCGTCGAGCCCGACGTGGTCAGCGTGCCGTTCCACAGCGAGGACACCGCCGTGCCCGCCGGGTTGGTCCAGGTGGCCGTCCAGCCGCGGGTGGCCGCCGTACCGGTGTTCTTGATCGTGACCTCGCCCTGGAAGCCGCCGGACCAGATACCCGTCTGGGCGTAGGTGGCCGTGCACGTGCCGGACGGCACGGGCGGGGTGGACGCCGAGGGCGAGACCGACGCCGACGGGGAGGCCGAGCCGGTGGGGTCGGTGCCGCCGCCGTACCGGGCGGCCAGGCTGATGCCGGTGGTGCTGCCCGCGCCGCCCAGCGCGACCTGGTGGTCCAGGCTGACGAACTTGCCGCCGTACTGCCACAGGGCCGGCTTGAGCAGGGCGTACTTCTGCTCGTCCCAGGTCTTCCAGTCGTCGAGCAGCAACCCGCCGGTGTCGCCGGAGTTGGGGTTGAGCACCCAGAACGTCTGGTGCAGGTGCTTCTCCACGATCAGGTCCCGCAGGGCGGTCATCCACTTGTCCTGCCGCGGGTCCTGGCCCAGCCGGCCACCCCACTCGCCGACCAGCAGCGGCGCGGTGCCGGAGTCGTGCACGTAGAGCCAGTTCGGCGTCCACACGTCGGTGGTCAGCGAGGCCTTGTCGAACGCCTTCTGGAACCACGGCTGGTCGAACACCAGCGGCCCGTAGTCGTGCGGTGAGTAGACCAGCTGGTCCTGGTTGGCCCCCAGGTTGATCGGGTACTCGGCGACGCCGCGCAGGTTGCCGCCCCACCAGGTGTTGTGGAAGTTGGAGCTCAGGTCCGGGTTGGTGTTCGGCGAGGACCAGGTCGAGCCGGCCTTCGGGTACACCTGGATGCCCTCGACCAGCACCAGCACCTTGGGGTTGATCGCCAGGATCCGCTTGGCCGCGGTCTCGGCCACGTACTTCCAGTTGTCGGCGTCGGTGGAGCTGTCCCACTTGGCCCGGACAGTCTCGTTCTGCGCGCCGTGCGGCTCGTTCTTGATGTCCATCGCGACCAGCGTGTCGTCGCTCTTGTAGCGCGCGGTCACCCACTCCCAAGCCTGGTAGAAGTTCTCCGTGGTGACGGTGCCCTTCCACCACACCGGGTGGTTGTGGCCGGAGTTGTCGGCCTCGGCGCTGTGCACGTCGAGCAGGACCTTCATGCCGTACTGGCGGCAGAGCGCCAGGAACGCGTCGAAGACCTGCAGGGTGGTCTTGCCGGTCAGCTCCGGATTGGCGTACGTGTTGACGCCGGAGGCCACGGCGGCCTGCCCGGCCTTCCACTCCAGCAGCAGCTGGGTCGAGATCGGCACCCGGACGATGTTGATGCCGCGGTCGGCCATGGACTTGGTGACCTCGGTGAGGTTCGCCGACCACAGTCCGTGGAAGACGCGCTCACCGGCGTTGAAGCCGAACCAGTTGGTCCCGGTGAGCCAGACCGGGTTGCCGGCTTCGTCGACGATCTGGTTGCCGCTGACGTGCAACCAGTCCTCGGCCGGGGCGGCGGCCGCGGCCGAGGAGGTGCCGGTGCCGGCGAACCACAGCAGCGGGGCGGCGAGGACGGCCGCCGCAGCCACGGCGAGCCGCCGTTTGTTTCGGGTGGAGATCATGCGCGGGTTTCCTCCGAAGGGGGACGACGAGGAGAGTGGTGGGAGCGCTCCCACGCACAGCATGGAACATCGACGAAACCAAATCCAGTGTTTCGCGGTCAGAAAACCTTCCGGAGCGCGGCCGCCTGTCCGCTCAGGTAGTCC
>NZ_JBEZGQ010001362.1:0-1864 GCF_040650095.1 Actinoplanes sp. NPDC048791
GCACCGAAGTGGGCGACGTGGACGGGCCACCGCCGGACGGCGGCTGCGGTGAGGTCACCGAAAGCACGAGTACACGCACACACAGTCGACGTGACCGGTGGCGGGCCCTCAACATGGGCGACAAGGCCGGGGTGATCTCGGCCGTCATCGCGGCGATCACGGCGCTCGCGGCCGGTGGCAACTGGGCCTGGCAGCACTTCTCCGGCCCGGACGACAAGGCGGTTTCGAGCGCTGCCGCCACCACGCCCCCGGCACCGACGGCCGGACCGGACACGAGCCCACCGGCCGGCACCGCATCCCCGTCGCCGGGGGCAGGCGCCGGCACGCCCCTGGACACCCTCGACCGGATCGGCGGCGCGGTGGTGGCCCTGCCCGACGGCGTGACCGCAGCGGACTTCTCGCGGCCGGTGGCCGTCGAGTGCCCCAGCAACGATACGGGCGACCAGACCCGAACCCTCACCTACGAACTCGACCGCAGGTTCCACACCTTCACGGCGACGGTGAGCGGCTGGTCGGAGACGCGCAAAGCGGATCCCGTCGAGGTCCGGGTCTACACGAAGACCCGGCAGAAAGATGACACCTTCCGCACCCTCGAGGCCGGCATGCAGGGCGGTGTCGTCAACGAGCCCGGCCGCGCGTTGAGCGCCAAGGTCACCGGGGCCGATCAGCTGCTGGTCGAGGTGCGCTGTCAGCGTCCGGACGGGATCGTCATCCTGGACGCAGCCACACTCGGCGGCTGACCTCAGCGCGTAGCATTCCAGCCGTGGCCTCTTCCAAAGAGACGGATTCCGCCGCGGTCGACCAGTTGGATCGGCAGATCCTCCAGGGGCTGCGGCTCGCCCCGCGGGTTCCGTTCGCCCGGCTGGCGGCCGTGCTGGCCGTCTCCGAGCAGACCGTCGCCCGGCGCTATCAGCGGATGCGCACCCGGGGTCTGATCCGGGTCTTCGGGCAGGCCGATCCCGAGCGGCTGCCCGGGACCACGTACTGGACGCTGCGGATCTCCTGCCGGCCCGGCACCGCCGCCGTGACGGCGCAGGCGCTGGCGCGGCGGACCGACACGAGCTGGGTGACCATCGGGGCCGGCGGCGCCGAGCTGACCTGCGCGGTGCGGGTGACCGCGGACCACGACCGCCGTGAGGGCCTGCTGCATCATCTGCCGCGGGCGACGAACGTGCTCTCGCTCAGCGCCCATCAGGTGCTGCACCGTTTCGTGGGGCGGGGTGAGACCGACTGGATCGCCGGCGACGAGCAGTTGAGCGCGGATCAGCGCGAGCAGTTGCTGGACGGGAACGACCCCGGCGTACGGGCGGGTTCTGAAATGCGGGTGACCGACGAGGGCGGCGCCCGGGTCGAGGCCGGGGACCGGGCGCTGCTCGCCGCGCTCGCCCGGGACGGGCGGGCCGGTTATGCCGCGCTGGCCACCGTCACCGGCTGGACCCAGCGCAAGGTCGCCCTGCGGCTCGGCGCGCTGATCGCCGCCGGGGCGGTGTACTTCGACACCGAGGTGGCGGCTTCCCTGATGGGTTTCCGGTCGGCGGCGAACCTGTGGCTCACCGTCGCGCCGGCCGATCTGGCCGCGGTCGGCGCCCGGCTCGCCGATCACCGCCAGCTGGCCTGGGCGGCGGCGGTCACCGGCACCGCCACCATCACCGCGATCGCGCTGTGCCGGGACGCCGAGGAGCTCTACCGCTATCTGACCACCGAGGTCGCCGCCATCCCGGAGATCCGCACCTGCGAGACGGTGCCGGTGCTGAGCCGGGTCAAGCATGCCGTCTCACTCGTGGACGGCGGTGTACTCGGGGAGCCGGTCCTCTGAGGATGCCGGGGCGGCCGGCCGGACCAGGATGAGCACCGCGATCCCGCC
>NZ_JBEZGQ010001363.1:0-1864 GCF_040650095.1 Actinoplanes sp. NPDC048791
GGCGGCCGGTGATCGGCGCCCAGTCGTACCCGCGTAACTGCGCGGTCAGCTGCTCGCAGACCCGGACCGCCGCGGCCGTGTCGGTGCCGGGCAGCACCAGCAGGAACTCCTCGCCGCCGAGCCGGGCGGCGAACGCGGGTTCGGCCAGCGCCTCGGTGAGCAGCCGGCCCACCTGGCGCAGCACGAGGTCACCCGCGTCGTGCGACAGCGTGTCGTTGATCCGCTTGAAGTGGTCCAGGTCGGCGATCGCCACCGCCAGCGGGCGGCCCGCCGCCACCGCCTCGCCGAGCAGCGCCGGCAACCGTTCGTCGGCGTAGCGGCGGTTGTGCAGGCCGGTCAGCGCGTCGCGGTGGGCCAGCTCGCGGAAGTGCTCGCCGACCCGGCGGGCCTCGGTCGCCTCGAACACCGCCTGCAGGGTACGGGCCTGGGCGTCGCGCTGCGCGGACTGGAGTTCGGCGAAGAACCGGTGGTACGCCACGTGCGCGTCGTACGCCTCGCGGTGCAGGTCCATCGCCGCGTACAGGGCGGCCTGCTGCTCCAGCATCGCGGCCTGCGTGGCCCGCAGTCCGCGCTCCTGCGCGAGCCGGCGGGCGGCGTCCAGATCGGCCTGGGCGGCGCTGAACTCGCCGGCCAGCCGGTGCGCCTCGCCGAGGGTCAGCATCGCCTCGGGCAGTGCCGCGCTGGTGCTGTGCAGGTACTCGGGATCCTGGGTCAGCGGGCGCAGGATCTCCTCGACCGCCCGGTGGTCACCGCCGGCCAGCCGGACCCGGGCGATCGTGATGAGCTGCGGCCCGTCCAGCGGGATCCCGGCGGTGGCCTGGACCTCGGTCATCCGCTCGACCGCGCGGGCCGCCGTGCCGGGATCGTCCTGCTGGGTGGCCAGGTTGGCCAGGTTGCCGAGGATCATCAGCATCTGCTGGTGGTCGCCGGCGGTGGCGGCCAGCTCGAGGGCCTCCCGGTAGCGCTGCGTGGCCTCGTCGGGGGAGCCGCTCTCGCCGAGCACCACGGCCAGGGTCATCAGGTGCCGGACCCGTACGGCCACCGGATCGTCGGCGCCGAGGTGGGCGACCGCCTGCACGGCGTGTCCGAGAGCGCCGGCCAGGTCGCCGATGTAGTAGTGGAAGTGGGTCAGCGTGCGGTGGCTGCAGGCCAGCACGTACGCGTCCCCGCGCTCCAGCGCCCAGGCGTTCACCTGCTGGGCGAGGGTGCCGCCCTCGGCCGTACGCCCCTCGCGCAGCGCCGCGTCGGCCCGGATCAGCCGGGCCCGCATCGCCGTGCGTTCGTCACCGTCACGCTCCAGCGGCGCCGCCGCGGCCGCCGTGGCCCGGAAGTCGGTGACCGGTCGCAGCTCCAGCTCCGCGACCTCGATGCTCACAAAACGCAATGTAATGCTCACAGGTCTCGCTCGGGGTGCGAACCCGGCCTCCGGGTTTCACCGCCGGAGCGGTGGGCACAGCCTCCGCGTGGACGAACGGTATCGACTGGTGGAACGGCTCGGCGTGGGCGGCATGTCCGAGGTGTGGCGCGCCCATGACCAGGTGCTCGCCCGGGACGTGGCGGTCAAGGTGCTCGCCCCCGGCGCGCCCGCCGACTCGCAACGCCCGGCCCGGATCCGGCTCGAGGCGCGCGCCGCCGCCGGCCTGCGGCACCCGAACATCGTCGAGGTCTACGACTACGGCGAGGCCACCGACGGCGCCGGCCAGGCCCGCCCGTACGTGGTGATGGAGCTGGTCGAGGGCCCGACGCTGGACGACCTGCTCAAGGACCGCGCCCTGCCGTGGGCCGCCGCCACCCGGATCGGTGCGCAGGTCGCCGCGGCGCTCGCCGCCGCGCATGCCCGGGGGGTGGTGCACCGCGACGTGAA
>NZ_JBEZGQ010001364.1:0-1857 GCF_040650095.1 Actinoplanes sp. NPDC048791
CGCCGATCGAGCGCCATGCGCAGCAACGCACTGCCCAGGGCCCGGCGCGGAACCCGCCACACGTGCAGGGTGACCAGCGGCGGGACGTCAATCATGGGGGCCACGCTACGTCGCCGACGGCTCCGCTGCGCGCCGGCGCCGCTCAGGCCACCTCGGTGGCCGTGCCGCCGGTGACCCGCAGCAGCTCGGCATAGGTGATCGGGAAGACCACCTGCGGTACGCCGCCCGCCGCCCAGATCTCCGGATACTGCGCGAGCGCGGTGTCGACCAGCGTGCGCACCGGCTTCGGGTGTCCCAGCGGAGCGACCCCGCCGATCGCCTGCCCGGTGTGCGCCCGGACGAACTCGGGAGTGGCCCGCCCGAGCTTGGCCACCCCCAGCGCCGCGGCGACCTTCCTGGTGTCGACCCGGTGCGCGCCCGAGGTCAGCACGAGCAGCGGCTCCCCGTCGGCGTCGAAGATCAGCGAGTTGGCGATCTGCCCGACCTCGACCCCGAGAGCGGCGGCCGCGGCGGCGGCGGTGTGCACACCCTCGTCGAAAACCACCGTGCGCGGCGTCCCGCCATCGTGGGTACGGGCATCGGCGTTCTCCAGGGCGGCCTGCACGGCCAGCACGTTGGGATGGCTCTCCATCCGCTCATTGTTCACCAGCTGAATCGTTCCCGGTGCAGGTGGGCGGCGGGCACGCCGACCGCCCGGGCCGCCGCGCGCACCGCGTCCGTCCACCGGTCCGGGCCGCACAGGTACAGGTCGTGGTCGGCCAGGTCGGGGGCGATCTCTCGCAACGCCTCGGCGTCCGTGTAGTCCGCGTACTCCGCCGGCAGCCACGACGTCGGGTGGGCGCGCGGCCCGATCAGCGGGACCAGCCGGACGCCGCGGCGCTGGGCCAGCCATTCGAGCTCGTCCAGGAAGGCCACCTCGGCGGCGTGCCGGGCGCGGTAGACCAGGGTCGCCTGCCCGTGGCCGTACGGCAGGTCCCAGAGCAGCGCGAGCAGCGGCGTGATGCCGACCCCGCAGGCCAGCATCGTCACCGGCCCGCCGCGGTACGACTCCGCGGTGAGCCGCCCGTACGGCCCCTCGATCAGCACCCGCGTCCCCGGCGCGAGCGTGGCCACCCGGGCGCTGCCGTCGCCGAGGCCCTTGACGGTGATCCGCAGCTGGTCGCCTCGGGGTGGCCCGGACAGCGAGAACGGGTTGCCCCGGGACCAGCCGCGGCCGTCCAGGAAGCGCCACACGAAGAACTGCCCGGCGCGCACCGGCAGGCGGTCGAGCCGGCGACCGTGCAGGTAGACCGAGACCAGGCCATGGGCCTCGGGGACCACGTGGTCGACGCGCAGGCGGTGCCGGGCCGTGCGCCACAACGGCGTGCCGAGCCGGAAGATCAGCACGCTGCCGGCGGCGGTCGCGTAGAGCGCACACCAGTACGCGCGCGCTGCCGGGCTCGCGGTGAAGTCCCGGCCTGCCGTCAACTCGTGCGGCAATGCCAGGGCGACACCCAGGTACGCGTACAGGTGGAGGAGATGCCACGACTCGTAGCGCAAGCGGCGCCGGGCCGCGCGCACCGAGGTGACGACCACCAGGACCAGGGCGGCCAGCGCGACCACCGCCAGCAGCATCCCGGGATCGCCGGCGACGAACGCGGCGAAGCTGCGGACCGGCGCCCGGCTCCAGGTGGCCAGCGCGACGTGCGCGAGCAGCAGCTGGAACGAGGCGAAGCCGGTGCGGCGATGCCAGCGGGTCAGGGTGTCCTGGCCGAAAGCGCGTTCCACCAGCGGGATCCGGGCCATCAACAACACCTGCAGGAGCAGCAGATCGGCCGACCACAACGCGGCCAGCCGGCCCGCCGCGCCCGCCGCCGG
>NZ_JBEZGQ010001365.1:0-1857 GCF_040650095.1 Actinoplanes sp. NPDC048791
GCACCGATGGCGCGCGCGGGCGACTGACCATGCGGGTGACCCGCCGCGGGTACGCCGTCCTCGTCACCGCGGTCCCGCTGCTCGCCGCGGGCTGGTGGGGCCGGTTCGCCCTGGCCGGGGTGCTCGGGGCGATCCTGCTCGGCGCGGTGTCGGCGGCCGTCCTCGGCACCGGGCGCACGCTGCGGATCACCGTCCGGCGCTCGGTGTATCCGAGCCGGGTGACCGGGGGCCGTCCGGCGCAGGCCCGGCTGTGGGTCACCAACCCGGGCCCCGGCCTTCACCGCCGCCGATCCGGCCGGGCCGGTCACCCGTACGGTGCAGGTGCGCGGTCTGCCGCCCGGGGGCGAGACCGTGCAGCACTACGAACTGCCCACCGACGTACGGGGCAGGTGGACGATCGGACCGCTCAGCCTGGAGCGCCGGGACGCGTTCGGGCTCGCCCGCAGCAGCGTGCCGGCGGGGGAGACGACGACGTTGTGGGTGCATCCTCGCCGGCTCCCGGCCCGGGCGCTGTCCGGCGGCCGGCGACGCCACCACCACGAGGGCACCGTCACCGACAGTGCGCTGCGCGGGTCGGCCGAGCTCAACGACGTGCGCGAGTACGTGCCGGGCGACGAGGTACGCCTGCTGCACTGGAAGGCCACCGCCCGCACCGGGCAGCTGATGGTCCGCGACCTCGCCGACCCGCAACGCAGCCGGTTCACCGTCCTGCTCGACACCCGGGCCGCCGCGGCCACCGCCGACAGTTTCGAGGAGCTGGTCGAGACGGCCGCGTCCCTGCTCAGCGCCTCGGTCGCCGCCGGGCAGCACACCTGCCTGCTGACCTCCTCGGGCCACCGGACCGCGGTCGACGGCACAGCCGGCGCCGCCGGTGCCCTGCTCGACGCGCTGAGCGAGGTCACCCAGGACGACCGGACCGCCCGGTTACCCCCGGACCGCGGTGGCAACCTCGTCGTGGTCTGCGGCGACGGACCACCACTGGTGCCGGCGGCCACGCTGCTGCGGCGGTTCACCCGGATCCACGTCATCGCGCTGGGTGGCCCGGTCGAGGTGCCGGGCGCGCGCGTGCTGCGGGCCCGGACCGCCGACGAGGCCGTACGGCTGTGGAACGAGGCACTCGGGTGACCGTCCGTACGGCCTGCGTGGTGCTCGCCGCCGCTTTCGCCGGAATGCTGTTCGCCCCCGAGTACGGCGTCGCCGCGCTGCTCGTCCCGGTCGGCGTCCCGGCGGCAGCGGTCCTGCTGGCGGTGCTCGCCTGCGGCCGGTTCTCCGTCGTGGACTGGCGTCCCATGCTGGTCCTGCTGGCCGGCGTGCTCGCGGTCGTGGAGACGGTGCTGTGGCGCACCACGGCCGCGGGCCTGCCGACCGGCGCGACGCTGCGGGCGCTGGTGGACGGGGCCGGCGACTCCTGGCGGCTGGTACTGCAATCGACGTGGCCGGCCCGGCCGGACCCGGCCCTGCTGCTGTTCGTGCCGCTGCTGGTGGTGCTGGCCGCGGTGCTCGGCGCCGAGTTGCTGCACCGGCTGCGGAGCCCGTTGCCGGCCCTGCTGCCCAGCCTGACCGTGGTCGCGCTGAGCCAGCTGTATTTCAGCCCCGCGCCCGGTCCGGCGACGCTCGCTGCTCTCGCCTACGCCGCACTCGGCGCCACCTTGCTGTTCGAAGGCCCGGCGGTGCGTGTCGTCCCGGCAGCGGTGCCAGCGGTGGTGGCCGCCGTCGCCGCGGCGCTCGTGCTCCCGAGCGGCCCGGCCCGCTACTCGCTGGCCCGCGACCAGGCCGCGCCGCTGCCCGACGCCGGGCTGACCAGCCCGCTGGACGAGGTCACCGGGCGGCTCGGCGACCCGTCGCGGCCGGTGTTCC
>NZ_JBEZGQ010001366.1:0-1855 GCF_040650095.1 Actinoplanes sp. NPDC048791
CCGATCTCGGCCACCGTGGCGCAGCGGGCGATCGCCGCCGGCTGGTGTTTCACCGCGGCGTTCCAGACCTGGCGGGCGGCCGGGAACTCAGGGTCCTGGGTCAGCAGCAGGCGCTCGGCGAGCAGCGGGCGCAGGACGCGGACGGCGCCGGCGAGGTCGGCCGGGGTGCTGGTGGCGGTCATGGCGACTCCGATGCGCGCGCGGGCGGGGTGCGGCGACCGTACCGCGTCGTCACGCCGCGTGAAGTCGCGAACACGACTTGCCGGGGGCGGCGGTCCGCCCCCGGCTGCCGGGTTCAGACCGGGTACATCCGGATCCACTCGGCCTCGTACGACCCGGGGGTCATGTTCTGCCCGCGGAAGTTGTCGAACTGCATGGTCAGGTGGCCACGCCACATCGACTGCATCGCCTTGCGGGTCGACGACTCGCCGCCGGAGATGCTGAACCACTGCTGCCCGTCGATGAAGCCGCGGACGTGGTCCGGCGTCCACTCGAAGCCGATGTTGTGCCATTCGCTCATCGGCTCACGGCAGTCGGTCTTCTCGCGGTCCTCCTGCTGGGTGCCGCCGGACTTCACCGGGTAGTGCAGCACCGCGTTCACGCACGGGGCAGCCGTTCTCGTGTTCTCCAGGAAGTCGTACTCACCCTCCTCCGGCCAGATGTCGTCGTCGGGCCACACGATGAGCAGGGTCCGGAAGTAGCGGCCGTTGTCCGTACCGGTGTTGCGGGAACGCACCCGGGCCTCCCACCGGCCGTAGCGGGTGCTGTAGTCGCTCTGCATCCAGGCCGTGTCCCCGTTGGCCAGACCCGTCATGATCAGTTTGCCGTCGGCCACGGTGGTGCGGTCCGCGCACCGGCGGGTACCGGCGGCGTGCTGGTTGGGCCAGCACCCGCTGCCGACGCTCCACTTCGCCGGATCCGGCGTACCGGTGTAGTTGAACTCGTCGCTGTGCTGGGTCAGCGGCGCACCCCAGTTGAGCCGCTTGGCCGCCGTGACGCCGTCGCTGTCGCCCGGCTCCGGCTCCGGGCCCGGCGGCGGCGCGGTGCCCGGCCTGACGCTGATGCTCAGCGGTGTCAGCGGCCCGGCGGCGGTCTTCGGGATCAGGATCAGCGAATACCAGGAGCCGTTCTTGAGCAGGTTGAACTGGTGGCTGCTGATGTCGGTCGTCCGTTCGGTCGACCACGGGCCGTTCTCGCGGGTGTCGGTGCCGTCGCGGCCCACGTTCCAGCCGATGATGTCGGTCCGCCTGGTCGTCCACATCGCCGTCGCCGTGCCGTCCGCCCACGTCCCGGTCAGCTTGACGTCAGCGTCCGGGGTCGCCTTGTACGCACACATGGTGGCGGCGAAACCCTTGTTCGCGTCGAGCTCGGTGGCCCGCAGCAGCACCTTGGCCCGGACGGCGCCCGCCGGGACGGTGAACCGGCCGGAGATCCGGGTGAAGGCCCGGGTGCCGGCCACCGGCAGGTAGCCGCCGTTGGTGTGGCCCAGGTACACGCCGGCCGAATCCTGCCAGTCGATCTCCATCCGCAGGCGCGCCGGATCGTTGCTCCGCGCGTCCGCCCCGACCTCCCACACGGCACCGGGCTGCACCTTCTGCTCCGGCAGGTAGATGCCCGCGGTGGTCGCGGCGCCGTTGGCCACGCCCAGCTCCCAGGCCGCCGACGGATGGTCGGTGACCGCCTGCCGGGTGACCACCAGGCTGCTGCTGAGCCTGCCCCAGCCGGCCACGTCGGTGCCGAGCACCGGGTTGGCGCACTCGTTGTCGGACACCTGGTACTGCCCGACCCGTACGAACGGAGCCAGCTCGTTGTCCGGGCCGGCCAGCGCCGCCCGGGCCGCCCGGGCGCGGTTGCG
>NZ_JBEZGQ010001367.1:0-1850 GCF_040650095.1 Actinoplanes sp. NPDC048791
GGCCTGCGGGCGGCTCCTCGACCCGGACGAGGGCGAGGTGCTCCTCGACGGCGTGCTGCTGCCCCGGGTGGGCCACGACGCCCTGCGCCGTGCGATCGGGCACGCCTTCGCCCGGCCCGTCCTCGTCGGGGCGACCGTCGGCTCCGCGCTCGCCCTGGGCCCCGGCTCCCCCGCCGGGCAGCGGATACGCGCCGCCGCCCAGGCAGCCCGCGTGGACACGGTCGTCGAACGCCTCCCCGACGGCTACGACACCCGGCTCGCCGACACGCCGCTGTCCGGTGGCGAGGTGCAGCGGCTCGGCATCGCCCGCTCGCTGGGGGCGGAACGGCTGCTGGTGCTGGACGATGCCACCTCCAGCCTGGACACCGTGACCGAGTACGAGGTCGGGCGGGCGTTGCTGGATGCGGCTGATCGCCGTACCCGGGTGGTCGTCACCCACCGGGCCGCCACCGCCGCCCGGGCCGACCGGGTCGCCTGGCTCGACCAGGGCCGGCTCCGCGGCTATGCGGAGCACCGGATGCTGTGGCAGGACCGCGCCTACCGGGAGCTGTTCGCCGGAGCGGACCGATGAGGTATCTGCTGCGGTTCCTGCGCCGCCACCCCGCCCCGCTGGCCCGGCTCGCCTGGTGGTCGGCCGTCGAGGCGGTGCCGGCCGTGCTGTCCGGGCAGGTCATCGCCCGTGCCGTCGACCGTGGTTTCCTGGCCGGCCACCCGCACACCGGCCTGGCCTGGCTGGGTCTGCTCGCGGCGGCGGTGATGCTCGGCGCGTACGGCACCCGCAACACCTACCGCTGCCTCGCCGGTCTCGCCGAGCCACTGCGCGACGAGCTGGTGGCCCACGTCGTGAGCGGTGCGCTGCGCGGAGCCGCCGACCGCTCGGCCGTCGCCCGGCTCACCCACCAGGTGGAGATCGTCCGCGACACCTTCGCCGGCGCGGTCATGACGGTGCGCGGCTTCCTGTTCGCGGTGACGGGAGCGCTGCTGGGCCTGGCCGCTCTGGCCCCGTCGATCGCCCTGGCCGTGGCGTTGCCGATGCTGGCCGGCCTCACGCTGTTCGCCGTGACGCTGCCGGCGATGGTGGCCCGGCAGCGCGCGTACGTGGCCGCCGACGAGCAGCTGGCCGACGAGGCGGGATCCGCGTTCGCGGGCCTGCGGGACGTGGTCGCGTGCGGGGCGGAGGGACGGATGACCACGGAACTCGCCGTCCCGGTCGACGCCCAGGCCTCGGCCGAACGATCGGTCGTGCGCATGACCGCCGTACGCGGACTCAGCCTCGCCCTGGCCGGCTGGCTCCCGGTGGTCATCGTGCTGCTGGCGACACCGTCGCTGATCCGCGGCGGCCTGACCGCGGGTGCCGTGCTCGGCGCCCTGACCTACCTGCTGCACGGCGTGCAACCGGCCCTGAACACCCTGATCGGCGGCCTGGGTGGCGGAGGCGTGCGGCTCACCGTGACCCTCGACCGCATCCTGCAAGCCGGCAAGCAGCCGCCACCCGCACCAGTCACCGCAGGGCGGCAACCCACCGACGCTGAGGTGAGCCTCTGCGGCGTCAGCTTCTCCTACAGCCGCCACGCCGAGCCGGTGGTCCACAGCCTCGACCTGACCATCACCGACGGCGACCACCTGGCCATCGTCGGTCCCAGCGGCATCGGCAAGTCCACCCTGGTCGCACTGCTGGCGGGCACCCTGCGACCCCGGCAGGGCGAGGCCCGGCTGGGTGGTTCCCCGATCGCCGACCTGGACGCGCGCACCCTGGCCCGGCACCGGGTGCTGATCCCGCAGGAGGCGTACGTGTTCAGCGGCACGCTGCTGGACAACCTCCGCTACCTGCGCCCCGACGCCGATCGGCG
>NZ_JBEZGQ010001368.1:0-1848 GCF_040650095.1 Actinoplanes sp. NPDC048791
GTTGCCCGAGAACGGGGTCGTCAGGAACGCTTCGGCCATGGCCGTGGCCTCGTCCAGGGTGTGCTCGCGGCCGCCGATGCTCAGCACGTTCGAGTCGTTGTGCTGGCGGGCGAGCTGGGCGATCTCGACCTTCCAGGCCAGCGCCGAGCGGACGCCGGCGATCTTGTTCGCCGCGATCTGCTCGCCGTTGCCGGAGCCGCCGATGACGATGCCCAGGCTGCCCTCGTCGGCCACCACCTTGGCCCCGGTGGCCAGGCAGAAGGCCGGGTAGTCGTCCTCGGGGTCGTAGACGTGCGGTCCGACGTCGACGACGTCGTAGCCCTGCTTGCCGAGGTGATTGACCAGGTGCATCTTCAGCTCGTAGCCGGCGTGATCGGAACCCAGGTAGACGCGCATGACCGCAGTCTGTCAAACCGCGATCAGAACGTCAGCGCGGCCCGCAGGCTCACGGCGATCTGGTCCGCCGCGGCCCGCGCCGCGTCGAAGAGGGCGAGCTTGCGGACGAAGCCGTGGTTGACGCCCGCGTACCGGACGTGGACCACCGGCACCCCGGCGCTGAGCAGCGCATCCGCGTAGTCGGCGCCCTCGTCGCGCAGGACGTCGTACTCCGCGGTGAGCAGCAGGGTCGGCGGCATGCCGGCCAGGTCGGCCACCGCCAGCGGCGCCACGTCCGGGCTGAAGCGCTGCGCCGGCTCCGGCACGAACGCCTCCCAGGCCAGCCGCATCGACGCCCGGTCGAGGCCGTGCCCGCCGACCTCGTCGTACGACTCCGAGGCGGTCATCGGGTCGACCGCCGGGTAGATCAGCACCTGGTAGTCGAGCGGGGTGGCGGCGTCGCGCTGACGGCGGGCGGCGACCGTGGCGAGCTGGCCGCCCGAGCTGTCCCCGCCGATCGCCAGCCGGGACGGGTCGACGCCGAGACCCGCGCCCTCCTTGCGGACCCAGCCCAGCACCGTCTCGACGTCCTCCAGAGCGGCCGGGAAGACGTGCTCCGGGGCCAGGCGGTAGCCGACCGACAGGACCGCGCAGCCCGAGCGGTCCGCGATGCGCCGGCAGAGCCGGTCCACCGTCTCGACGCTGCCGTAGCACCAGCCGCCGCCGTGCACGTAGACGAAGACGGGTGCGTTGGTGCGGGCCGCATACAGCCGGCAGGGCACGCCGTCGGCGTCCACGTCGACCACCACGGGCAGCGGGATGGCCGGGCCGCACTCGGCCTCGTTGGACTCCTCCATCGCCTGACGGGCGAAGAGCAGCTGCTCGTACGGGTCAGCGGCGAGCACCTCGGCACTGGGCCGGCGGCGGATCGCGAGTGACGCCTCGACCTGGGGGTGCAGCATCAGTCGAGCTGGGCCAGGACCAGGCCGCCGCGGGCCTTGGGGGTGAACCAGGTGCTCTTGCGGGGCAGCTTCTGCCGGGCCAGGTTGACCGCCACGAAGTCCTCGACGGTGACCGGGGCGACCAGCACGGCCAGCTCGGCCCGGCCGGCGTCGACCTCACCGCGCAGCCACTCGGCCGGGTAGTCACCGCCGATGTACGAGACCCGCTTGTCGCCCGGGTCGAGCCCGAGCACGTCACCGAGCAGGATCCGCTCCACCAGGGCGTGGTCCAGGTTTTCCACCGGGGACGAGCCCGGCGCCGGGGGCAGGACCACCGAGTACGAGCGGCCGGCCGCGTACAGCTCGATCGTGCCCTTGGTGGGCACCGTCGCGGGGCGCGGCAGCTCCTCGACCCGGGCACCGGCCGCGGTCAGCCGGGCGACGAAGTCGGCGTCCGGGAGCTCGGCGATCAGCCGGTTGTAGGGCTGGATCGCGACCGAGGCCGGGGTGGTGACGACGGCCAGGTAGCGCG
>NZ_JBEZGQ010001369.1:0-1847 GCF_040650095.1 Actinoplanes sp. NPDC048791
CCGGCCCGCGCCGCCCCGGCGGCCCCGGGCAGGGCCGGCGTTGTGCGGCCGGTCGGCACTGTGCCGGCGCTGCTCCTGCGGCCGCTCGGCCCGATGGTCCTCGGTCATGCTGTGCCTGTCTTTCGCATGCTCTCCTGGCCCTCGCCGTCGCGGCCGCGGGCCGCCCAGGGTGGGCGTGGCTCGGTGCAATCGATCATGCGAGGGTCTCCCCCGGGTTGAGGCGCAGGCCACGCGCCCAGTCGGAGGCCGACATCGGCTTCTTTCCCGCGGCCCGGACCTCGCCCAGGACCACCGGGGTGGTCGCCGTGCCCACCAACACCTGGGTGCGCTCGACGAGCAGCTCCCCCGGGGCCAGCGGGGCGGCGTTGGCGACCGGGCGCACCGGCCCGAGCTTGAGCCGCTCGTCGCGCAGGGTGGTCCAGGCGCCCGGCGCCGGGGTGCAGGCGCGGATGCGCCGGTCGACGGCGAACGCCGGGTCGCTCCAGCGGACCCGGGCGTCCTCGACGGTGATCTTCGGAGCCATCGACACGCCGTCGGCGGGCTGCGGGTGCGCCCGGGCGGTGCCGGCCTCGATCGCGTCCAGGACGGCGACCAGCAGGCCGGCGCCCTCGGTGGCCAGCCGGGTGAGCAGGTCACCGGAGGTGTCGGTGGGCCGGATCTGCTCGGTCAGCGTGCCGTAGACCGGGCCGGTGTCCATCCCGGCCTCGAGCTCGAACACGCTCGCACCGGTGACCTCGTCGCCGTGCAGGACGGCGTGCTGCACCGGCGCCGCGCCGCGCCACGCGGGCAGCAGCGAGAAGTGCAGGTTGACCCAGCCGTGCTTGGGGATCTCCAGGGCGCTGGGCGGCACCAGCGCGCCGTACGCGACCACGGGCACGCAGTCCGGGGCGAGCTCGCGCAGCCGTTCGAGGAACTCCGGCTCGCGGGGGCGCTGCGGGGTGAGCACCTCGATGCCGCGCTCGTCGGCCCAGGCGCCGGCCGGTGAGCGCACCAGGCGGCGGCCGCGGCCGGCCGGGGCGTCGGGACGGGTGACGACGGCGACGATCTCGTGGCTGGAGGCGGCCAGGGCGTCGAGCGACGGCAGGGTCACCTCGGGGGTGCCGGCGAAGATCAGGCGCACCGGGTCACCGCCCCAGGCCGAAGATGCCGTGCGGGTTGACCTTGACCTTCGGCGGGGCACCGGCGTCGTACCACTCGGCGGCACGGATCTGCTTCATCGCGTCCTTACGTGCGGCGGCGTCCAGCCGGTCCAGGAAGAGCACCCCGTCGAGGTGGTCGGTCTCGTGCTGCACGCAGCGCGCCATCAGGCCGGTGCCGACCAGCTGCAACGGGTCGCCGTGCTCGGTGAAACCCTGGGCGACGACGTGCTGGCGACGCTTGGTGTCGACGTACACGCCCGGGATGGACAGGCAGCCCTCCGGGCCGTCCTGCTCCTCCTCGTCGGGGAACGACAGCACGGGGTTGACGATGTGGCCGGTCACGTCGTCGACGTGGAAGGTGAACACCCGCAGACCCACGCCGAGCTGGGGTGCGGCCAGGCCGGCGCCGCCCTCGTCCTGCATCGTCTCGGTGAGATCCCGGACGAGCCGGCGCAGTTCCTTGTCGAAGTCGACCACGGCGTCGGCCGGCGTACGCAGCACCGGGTCGCCGAACAGACGGATGGGCTGGACGGTCACGCGGGTGCCACTCCTGACTGCTCACAAGCATTGCTGATCGCACCTAGTCTACGGAGCCCGGCCGGACGCCCGGCGTCGCCCAGCCGCGCAGGGTGAGCCGGTCCCACCGGACAGGCGGCGCGGCGGCGGCCGGCTCCGCCTCCAGCACCGCGGTGAGCGCCTCGGCCGGCC
>NZ_JBEZGQ010001370.1:0-1846 GCF_040650095.1 Actinoplanes sp. NPDC048791
TCACCGTGCCGCCGCGACCCGCCCCGGCGGTGGTCAGCCGGGCCCGGTGGGGGGCCAACGAGAAGATCGTGCAGGGCGCGCCCGAATACTCCACCGACGTGCAGGTGGTCTTCGTGCACCACACGGCGGGGACCAACAACTACAGCTGTGCCCAGTCCGCGGCGATCGTGCGCAGCATCCAGGCGTACCACGTGAAGAGCAATCACTGGGACGACATCGGCTACAACTTCCTGGTCGACAAGTGCGGGACCCTGTTCGAGGGCCGCGCCGGTGGTGTCACCCGGCCGGTGCTGGGCGCGCACACCCTCGGTTTCAACGCCCGCAGCAGCGCCATCGCGGTGCTCGGCAACTACTCCGGCACCGGCGTCCCGGCCTCCGTCAAGCGGGTGATCGCGCAGGTCGCGGCGTACAAGATCGGGGCGTACGGCAACACGCCGACCGGCCGGGTCGCGATGACCTCCAGCGGCAGCGACCGCTACGCCAAGGGCAGCACGGCGATGCTGAACCGGGTCTCCGGGCACCGCGACACCGGCAAGACGGAATGCCCCGGCAACACCCTGTACGCGCAGCTCGGCTCCATCCGCAGCACCGCCGGTGCCGCCCCCAGCGGCCTCGCGGTGACCAAGGTGAACGGCGCCACCAAGGTCGGCACCACCTACTACACGCGGGGCACGATCCGGCCGTTCTGGCAGGTCAGCACGGCCACAACAATGCTGTACCGGTTCGACGTGCTCGTCGACGACGTGGTCACCGCGTCGGCGCCGCGGGGCGACCGGCAGCGACTGCTCACCCTGAGCTCGGGCCGGCACACCCTGCGCGTCCGGGCGGTCGGCCTGAACGGCAAGACATCGATCACCAGCGTGGCCGTGCTGGTGGACCGGACCCTGCCCGAATTCACCAGCGGACCCAGCGTGTCGCTGCGGACCGGGTCGCTCAACGGGATCGTGCCCGTCCGGGTGCGCTGGGCAGTCACGGACGCGGGCGGGCTGGGCAGCCTGGCCCTGACCGCCCCGGCGCCGGTCACGCTGGCCACCACCACGACGACCTGGGCCGGCAGCGTCAAGCCCGAGGCCGAGACCTCGTACGGGCTGCGCGCCACCGACCGGGCCGGGAACGCGAGGTCGGTGGCCGTGCAGCGCACCGCGTCGGTGACCGCGGAGACGGCCGGCGAGCGGACCGGGACCTGGAGCACGGTGACCGGGACGGCGTACCTGGGCGGTCAGGCACTGCGCAGCACGGCCGCGGAGTCCTCGCTGAGCTGGACCTTCACCGGCCGCTCGGCGGCACTGGCGGTGTCCCGCACGGCGGTGTCCGGCCGGGTCCAGGTCTTCGTCGATGACGCGCCGGCCGGGATCATCGACCTGCGCTCGCCCGAGACGCTGCACCGGCGCGCGGTGTGGACGCGGGCCTGGCCCGACAGCGCGCAGCACACGGTCCGGATCGTCGTCGAGGGCACCGCGGGCCGCCCCGGCGTGATCGCCGACGGGCTGGTCTACCTGCGGTGACCGCCGCCCTGCGGGTCGGGCCGGTCGGCGAGCTGCTGATCGAGCACGACCCGCAGGGACCGCATGGCGAAGTAGAGCCGGGACTTGAGCGTCTCCACCGGTATGCCCCGGGCGGCTGCCGCGTCCTCCAGCGAGACACCCTGGTAGAAGAGCTCGATCAGCACGTCCCGGTGGGCCGCGGCGAGGTCGTCCATGGCCCGGACGATGGTCGTGCCGGCCCGCGGGGACGGCGGGGTGTCGAGCGGTTGCCGGTCGTCGTGGCCGGCCATCCGGGCACTGTCGCGCAGGATCGTCCGGGCGGTCAGCACCAGCCACGGGCGTACGGCCGAGGCCCGTTGCGG
>NZ_JBEZGQ010001371.1:0-1846 GCF_040650095.1 Actinoplanes sp. NPDC048791
CCGCGCGCTGCCCGGCCCCGACCTCGGCGCGTCCGCCGTGACCGGCGCGCAGCACGCCGGACAAGCCTGATCGAAGTGCTCCTCGGACGGGTCCGCGATGTCGTCACCGGCGGCTCGGCTGGATACTGTTGGGCGATGACCACTGCCGCGGTGTCCGGCACGTGAGCCGGGCCGCCGTGGCCGGGCACGTGTGCTGGTCATATGACGACTACGAGCCGTTCGACGCCTACGCGCGGGAGTTCCTGCGCGCCGGGCTCGAGGCCGGTGAGCGGGTCTGGTACATCCCGGGCCGGCACTCCACGGAGACCGCGGAGTGGCTCGCAGCCCAAGCAGCAGCGTCCGTGCTCTCGTCCGAGCAGGCCTATCCCGGCGGTCTGATCGTCGACCCGGCCGCTCAGGTCGCCGCCTACACCGCCGCGACCGAGGACGCCCTGGCCGCCGGCTTCACCGGCCTGCGCGTGGTGGCCGACGCGACGGCGTTCGTACGCACCGACGAGCAGCGGCACGCCTTCGCCCGGTACGAGTACGCGATCGGGCGTTACATGCGCACCGCCCCGATGCGCGCCGTGTGCGCCTACGACCGCCGTGAGCTGGGCGATCACGCCGTCGCCGAGCTGGCGTGCATGCACGAGTCCAGCCACGCCGAAGGCGTCATGTTCCAGCTGCATCCCGGGGCCACGACCGCCGACGCGGTGCTCGACGGCGAGGTGGACGTGTCGGTGGAGGAGCTGTTCGCCGGCGCCCTGCGGCACACCGACCTGGCCCCGGCCGGTGGGGAGGTGGTGGTGGACGCCGACGACCTCGACTTCATCGACCACCGGTCGCTGCTCATCCTGCAGCAGTACGCCGAGACCCAGAAGATGACCGCCGTGGTCCGGACCCGCCTCGGTGCCGCCGAGCGCCTCGCCGGGCTGCTGGAGCTGGCCCACGTACGGGTGGAGGTGACCCGATGAGGACAGGTGCCGCTGCCGGGCACGCCGGCTATTTCCACGAGGCGGTCTGCTACGACTCCGACGACGATCTGCTGGCCGTGGCGGTCCCGTTCCTGCTGGGCGGCGTCGCGGCCGGCGAGCCCACCATCGTCGGGCTGGGCGGGCGCAACGCCGAGCTGGTGCGTGCGGCGCTACCGGCCGGCTGCCCGGTCACGTTCCTGCCGGGTGGCTCGGTCTACGCGCGGCCGGCCGGGGCCATCCGGTCGTACCGGGGGCTGCTGGCCGACCACGTCGCCGGCGGGGCCGCCCAGATCCGGATCATCGGCCAGCTGCCGGTGGAGGCGCTCGGCGTGACCTGGGACTGGTGGGCGCGCTACGAGTCGGCCATCAACCACGCCTACGACGAGTTCCCGCTGTGGAGCATGTGCGCCTACGACACCCGGGTCACGCCGCCCGAGGTGCTCGCCGACGTGCTGCGCACCCATCCGCGTACGGCTCTGCCGGACGGCCGGCACGTGCCCAACAGCCAGTACGTCGACCCGGTGCCGTACCTCAGCGAGCCCCGGCCCCCGGTGCCGGACCCGGTCGAGCAGACCGCGCCGCAGGCCGACCTGCTCGATCCCGGCCTGTCCGAGGCGCGCCGGGCCGTCCGTGACGCCGACCGGGGTCACCTGCCGGCCCAGGACGTCGACGACCTGATCGTGGCGGTCAGCGAAGCGGTGGCCAACGCCCACCGGCACGGCCGCGGGCCGGTGCGGATGCGGCTGTGGAGCGGCGCCGACCGGATCGTCGTCACGGTCACCGACTCCGGCGCCGGGCCCAAGGACCCGTTCGCCGGGCTGCTCGCCGCGGGCGACGGCAGTGCCGGTGGCCTCGGCCTGTGGATCGCCCACCAGTCGTGCAACCACGTCGCC
>NZ_JBEZGQ010001372.1:0-1844 GCF_040650095.1 Actinoplanes sp. NPDC048791
GCCAAGGCCGTCGCCCTGGGCGCGGCTGCCGCGATGTCGCGGGTCGCGGTCTCGCTGGCCACCGCGGTGGAGGCGCGTGACGAGCTGGCCCGCGCGCGGACCGCCCGGGAGGCCGAGCTCCAAGAGGTACGCGCCAGCGCCAAGCGCCTGGTCGCCGAGCTGGAACGGCTCACCAACGAGGTGCACCGCGACGAGGTGGCCCGGGCCGAGCAGCGGCTGCGCATCGAGCAGCTCGAAGCCAAGGCGGCCGAGGACTTCTCCCTCGACGTCGACACCCTGGTCGCCGAGTACGGCCCCGACCAGCTCGTCCCGCCCACCCAGGCCGAGGCCGCGCAGGCGGAGAAGGACGGCAAGGAGCTCCCCGAGCCGGTGCCGTTCCACCGGCCGACCCAGGAGAAGCGGGCCAACAAGGCCGAACGCGACCTGGCCCTGCTGGGCAAGGTCAACCCGCTGGCCCTGGAGGAGTTCGCCGCGCTGGAGGAACGCTTCAAGTTCCTCTCCGACCAGCTCGAGGACCTGAAGGCCACCCGCAAGGACCTGCTCACCGTGGTCAAGGACGTCGACGACCGGATCCTCGAGGTCTTCACGTCGGCGTTCGAGGACACCGCGCGCGAGTTCCAGTCGGTGTTCCAGGTGCTCTTCCCGGGCGGCGAGGGCCGGCTGGTGCTCACCGACCCCGAGGACATGCTGACGACCGGCGTCGAGGTCGAGGCCCGCCCGCCGGGCAAGAAGATCAAGCGGCTGTCGCTGCTGTCCGGCGGCGAGCGCTCGCTGACCTCGGTCGCCATGCTCGTCGCGATCTTCCGGGCCCGGCCCAGCCCCTTCTACATCATGGACGAGGTCGAGGCCGCCCTCGACGACGTCAACCTGGGCCGGTTGATTACGCTCTTCGCGCAGCTGCGGGAAAAGAGCCAGCTGCTGATCATCACGCACCAGAAGCGCACGATGGAGGTCGCCGACGCCCTCTACGGCGTCACGATGCGTGCCGGCGTCACCCAGGTCATCAGCCAGCGGCTGAACCGAGAACCGGAGGACTGAGCTTTCCCGCGGCGGAAAACCCATGCCAACCCAAGGGAGACCCTCATGCTCCGCCAACCGGCCCAGGCCATGCTCATCGACCTGGACGGCGTGCTGCGCCGCTGGGACCCCGCGGTGCCGGCGGCGGTGGAGAAGTCGTACGGGCTGGCGCCGGGCACCCTGATCGAGACGGCGATGAGCTGGGAACTGCTGCGTCCCGCGGTGGCCGGCGAGATCACGGACGCCGAGTGGATGCGCCTGGTGGCGATGCGCCTGCCGTTGCCGGAGGCCGACGCCCAGGCGGCCGTCGCGCAGTGGCAGGAGCACCGGGGCACGATCGACCGGGAAGTGCTCGACTTCGTCCGCTCGGTGCGCGCGGCGGGACGCCCGGTGGGACTGGCGACGAACGCGACCGACCTGCTCCGGGGCGACCTGGCCGAGCTCGGCCTGACCGAGGAATTCGACACGGTGGTCAGCTCGTGGGAGCTGAAGGTGCACAAGCCGGCGCCGGAGTTCTTCACCCAGGCCTGCGCGGCCCTGAACGTCGAACCGCCGTGGGTGCTGTTCGTGGACGACGACGACCGGGCGGTACGCGGCGCCCGCGCGGCGAAGATGCCCGCGTTGCGCTGGACCGGGCCGCAGGACCTCCCTTACCTGCGCAAGGCGCTCGCTCTGCCGGCGCCCGGCTGATCTTCCCGCGGCGACGTAGGCTGGCCGCGGCTGAGAGGATGTCGATGCGTAAGACGCTGCTCGGGGCGGTTGTTCTCGTGCTCGCCCTGCCGGGCTGCTCCGCGGACGGCGGCACCCCGGCGGCGCCGGCCCCGGCC
>NZ_JBEZGQ010001373.1:0-1840 GCF_040650095.1 Actinoplanes sp. NPDC048791
TGGACCGCCACCGCGACCAGGTTCGCGCGTTCGGCGTCCAGCCAGGCCCGCGCGGCGTCCGCCTCGCCGACCTCCGGAAACGGCGTGCCGGGCCGGGGCACGCGTGGACGTTGGCCGGCCTCGGCCGGATACAGCGTGTCCACCGCCGCGGCCGCGGCGGCGAGGTAGTGGTCGGCCATCCGGGTCTGCGCGGCACGCAGGGCGCGAGGTGGGTCCTCGTCGCGGGCGCGGTCCGCGGCGTAGACCCCGATCAGGTCGTGGAAGGTGTAGCGCCCCGGTCCGGCCCGCTGGACCAGGTGGTGCCGGCCCAGATCGTCCAGCGCTGACCGGGCCGTGGCCACGTCGGTGGCGGCGAGAGCGGCGGCCGCGTACGGATCCAGGTCCTGACCGGGATGCAACGCCGCCAGCCGCAGCACCCGCTGCTGGTGCGGTGGGAGGTGTTGGTACGACCGGTCGAAAGCGAGTCGCACGCCGGTGTCCAGCCGATGGTCCCGGTGCCGCTCGTCGAGCCGGTCGGCGTGGTCCGTCAGGGTCCACCCGGGCGTACTGCGGATGTGCCCGGCGAGCAGGCCGAGGGCGAGCGGCAGGTAGCCGCAGCGCCGGGCGATCCGGGCCATCGCCCCGCTGTCCGGGCCGACCGGGATGTCCGGCGCGGACCGGGTCAGGAACTGCTCGGCGTCGGCGGCGGAGAACACGTCCACCGTCAGCTGGACGGCCGGGTGGAGCTCGGCGACGCTGCGCCGGCTGGTGACCAGCACGATGCAGCCGGGTGTGTCCGCCAGCAGCGGACGGAGCTGGTCGGCGGAGGCGGCGTTGTCGAGCACCACCAGGGTCCGCCGGCCGGCCAGCCGGGCCCGGAAGGCAGCCGTACGGGCGGCGAGGTCGAACGGGATCTCCTGGGCCGGCACCCCCAGCAGCCGCAGGAAGCCGTCGAGCACCGCACCCGGGTCGGCCGGCGGCTGAGCCGGGTCCAGGTGGAAGCCGCGCAGGTTGACGAACAGGACGTGGTCGAACGGCTGCTCGCGAATGAGCAGATGTCCGAGGTGGACAGCCAGCCGCGTCTTGCCCACCCCGGCCATGCCGGCGATGGCAACCATGACTGTCGCTTCGCCGAGCTGGAGCGCGTCGCGCAGCCGCCCGAGTTCGGCATCGCGCCCGGCGAAACCGGCGAGGTCCGGCGGCAGCGTGTCCTGAACCCGGACCTGGGCCGAGGCCTGGGCCTCGCCACCGATCACCCGCAACGCCTGCCGCCACTGGGTCACGTATCCGACATCGGGGTGCAACGCCCGCACGACGGCGATCACCAGGTCGGTGTTCAGCCGTCGCCGGCCGGCCTTGAAACAGTCCGCGACGGTCGCCTTGCGGGCCAGCTCGCCGCCGGGCCGCCCGGTCGCCCGCCACGCGTCGTTGATCCGGTCCTTGATGGTGTCGTACGACGGGCTACCGGCCCAGACCTTCAGCTGACGCAACCCGTCGGCGAGCTCGTCGAGGGTGCCGGCCCGGCCCGGGTCGGGAAGCACGACGAACGCCTGAGCCGAACGACTCGCTGTCACGACATCACCCAACACCGGCCCGGCCGCCCCGTCACCGCATCTGTCCGCAACCCGCGCGACCGCCGTACGGGATCGTCCGGGATTGCGTCGCCGGCGCCGGCTCCCCCGCACTCTCGGAACCGGACCGGCGCGTTGCCGGGCCACCGTCCCGGCGGCATCCGGGAAAAGGGGGACGAACGACAGTGAAGCTTCGCAGCAAGATCTCGGCCGTCGTGGTGACCGGCGCCCTGGCCGGCACCACGGCGGTGGCCGGAGCCGGTCCGGCTCAGGCGGCGGTCCCGCCGCCG
>NZ_JBEZGQ010001374.1:0-1839 GCF_040650095.1 Actinoplanes sp. NPDC048791
GCGAGCCGGGGAGCCGGGGAGCCGTCGACCCGGCCAGCCGGTGAGCCGAGCGAACCCGCAGCTTGCCGAGTAGCGAACCGCCCCGCTTTCGGCAGCCGGTGAGGCAGAGGCCGCCTACGATGCGGGCGATGGATGGTGACAAGGCGCAAGGTGTGCGGGTGATCCGCATCGTCGATCACGATCCCGGTTGGGCGGTGCGCTTCGCCGATCTCGGGCGGCGGCTGCGGGGCGCGTTGGGGGACGTTGCGCTGCGGATCGACCATATCGGGTCCACCTCGGTGCCCGGGCTGGCGGCGAAGCCGGTTGTCGACATCCAGATCTCCGTGGCCCGGCTGGAGCCGCTCGGTCTCTTCCGGGATCCGCTGGTGGGTCTGGGATTCGTCCATCGTGCCGACAATCCGGAGCTTACGAAGCGGTATTTCCGGGAGCCGCCCGGTCAGCCGCGGACCCATATCCACGTGCGCCGGGCCGGGAGCTTCTCGGAGCAGTTTCCGCTGCTGTTTCGCGACTACCTGCGGGCGCATCCGGTCGATGCTGCGGAATACGCGCAGGTCAAGCGTCGGCTCGCCGCTGAGCATCCGCATGACGGACTGGCCTACACCGACGCGAAGGCCGACCACTGCTGGCGGATCATTCACCGGGCGGACGACTGGGCGCAGCAGACCGGCTGGTCGCCCGGCCCGAGCGACGCCTGAGGTCACGAACTGTCGCGGCGGATCAGTCGAGGTAGGCCTGGAGGGTCGGCTCGTCGCCTGCATTGTGGGCGGCCAGCAGCTCGGCGAAGCGTTCCGCCGGCATGATCCGGACCCCCAGCTCCTCCGCCTTCGCCGCTTTCGAGCCGGCGCCCGCCCCGACCACGACCAGATCCGTCCGCGCCGATACCGAGCCGGAGGATTTGCCGCCCAGGTGTTCCACCGCTTCGTTGCCTTCGTTGCGGCTCAGGCCCGGGACCGAGCCGGTGACGACCACGGTCATCGGCTTGCCGTCCTCCCTGCGTAGCGGGAGGGTGGCGGCTTCGGGGATGGTTGCTGCTTCGCGGCCCGAGACGCCCGGCTCGGTCATAGTCACGCCGCGGGCCGTCAGTTTGTCGATGACCGGGCCCAAGTCGATCAGTTCCGCCGCGATCGTGGCTGCGCGTTCCGGGCCGACCGCCTCCACCTCCTGCAGCTGCTCCACCGTAGCCGCGCGGAGGGCCTCCATCGTGCCGAAGTGGCGGGCCAGGCGGCGGGACATCGAGCGGCCCGTCATGCGGACGCCGAGGCCGGTCAGGACGCGGGACAGGGGCTGGGCCTTGGACGCCTGGATCGCCGCCACCAGCTTTGTTGCCGAGGTGCGGCCCAGGCGTTCCAGCTCGGCCAGCACTTCCGGGGTCAGGTCGTACAGGTCGGCGGGGTCGGTCACCAGGCCTGCTGCCACGACGCCGGCGATGACTTTGTCGCCCAGGCCTTCGATGTCCATCGAGTCGCGGGCGGCGAAGTACGACAGGGACTCCCCCGCGCCGCAGGCTCGGCCCTGGGTGCAGCGCCAGCGTTTCTGGGTGCGGTCGATCTCGCCGCCGCAGCGGGGGCAGACCTCCGGTGGGGTGAAGGGCTCGGCGTCCGCGGGGCGTTCGTCGAGCTTGGCCCCGGTGATCTCCGGGATCACCTCGCCCGCGCGGCGGACGAAGACCGTGTCGCCCACGCGGACGTCGCGGCGGACCAGGTCGCCGAAGTTGTGCAGGGTGGCCGAGGTGACGACCACGCCGCCGACCTGGACCGGCTCCAGGACCGCGACCGGGGTGATCACGCCGGTGCGGCCCACCTGCACCTCGATCGCGGCCAGTTTGCTGGTGCGGGTGTC
>NZ_JBEZGQ010001375.1:0-1838 GCF_040650095.1 Actinoplanes sp. NPDC048791
CGGGCACGTGACGAACCTCCACGCGACCGCGGCGACCCTCAACAACGGCCTGGCCGACTACCCGGCCGCACTCGCCGCGGCCCGCCGGGTCGCGGCCCAGGACGACATCTTCCTCACCGGGTCGACCCTGCCCGAGCTCATCGAGGCTGCCGTCCGCTGCGACGAGCACGCCGCCGCAGCCGAGGCGCTGGTGTCGCTCACCGAACGCGCCGAGGCGAACGGAACGAGCGTGGGCCGGGGCATCGCCGCGTACGCCCGAGGGCTGGTGACCGGCGTCGAGGACGACTTCCGGGAATCCGTGGAACTGCTCGCCGAGGGCAACCTGATGCCGTACCTGGGCCGGGCGCACCTGCTGTACGGCGAATGGCTGCGCCGCCAGGGCCGCCGCCGGGACTGCCGGCCGCACCTGCACACCGCGTACGAGCTGCTGTCCAAGGCCGGCGCCGACGGTTTCGCCCGGCGCGCGGCCGACGAGCTGCGCGCCACCGGGGAGAAGGTCCGCTCCCGGTCCGCGACGCCCTACGAGAAACTCACCATGCAGGAGGTCGCCGTGGCCCGGCTGGTCGCGTCCGGCGCCACCTCGAACGAGGTGGCGGGCCAGCTGTTCCTCAGCAAGCGCACCGTCGACGCCCACCTGCGCAGCATCTTCCGCAAGCTCGGCCTCACCTCCCGGCGCCAGCTCAAGGACCACCCCGGCCTGCTCACCGCCGACCAGCTGCCGTAGCCAGCGCCGGCCGGGAGGGTCCACGGGGTACAAACTGGCCCCGGCCGCCGGCCCCGCCCGTCACTACCGTTGCCCACCATGGATTTCCCTGTGGTCGAACGACTCATCGACGCCATCAACGCGCACGACCTGGACGCGCTCACCGCGACCTTCGCGGACGACTTCACCAGCACGTGGCCCGCTCATCCGGCCCGCTCGTTCAGCTCACCGCAGCAGGTACGCCGGAACTGGGCAACGGTGTTCACGCAGTTCCCGGAGATCCGCGTCTCAGTCACCGGATCGGCTGGATCGGCCGACGAGTTCTGGGGCGAGTTCCACTACGCACGCCCCTGCGCGGCCGACCTGCGCGGCGTGACGAGCTGGCCGGCCGGGCCGGTGTCTCCGCGGAGCACCTCAGACGCATGGAACAGGGCCGCCGCCGGCCGTCGCCGAACGTCGTCGACGCACAGGCGGCGGCCCTGCGGCTGAGCCCCGACGAGCACGGCCACCTGCGTACCCTGGCCGGTTTCGCCGCGCCCGCGGGCCGCAGCGGCCTGGTGCCGCGTGAGACCACTCCCGCGGCAGCCCCGCCGTCCGCGCGTCGATGGTCGCGGGTCTGCAGGCCGCCGCCCACCGTTATCCGGCCGACCCGCGGTTGCGGTCCCTGATCAGCGATCTGTACGCCCGCGGCGGCGCGTTCACCCGCCTGTGGGACGGTTCGCCCGACCCGCCGGACGGCCTGGACAGGCTGGACGTGCCGGACGGGCGCAGCGGGCGGACGTCGTTCGACAAGGACGTGCTGACGGTGTCACCGGGCGATCTGCGGCTCGTCGTCTTCACCCGGCCCTGATCGGCGCGGTCGCCGGCAACACTCGATACGGTCCCGTTACGCCTCTTGACCGAGCGAAGCGCGTCGATACATGCTGCCGTAATCCTACTTCTCCTATCAGTTCGAGGGGTTACGACATGCCCGTCCTCGCCACCACCCGGTCCCGGATCGGTGCCACCCTGCTCAGCGTCGTCACCGGCGCCACGCTGGGCGGCGCCGCGCCGGCGGTCGCCCGACCGGTGACCACCGACTCCGTCCTGGCCTGGTACGACGCCACCTCCGCCGCGATCGCCGCCGAGGGCGCGC
>NZ_JBEZGQ010001376.1:0-1837 GCF_040650095.1 Actinoplanes sp. NPDC048791
AAGGTCTCCGGCTGTTCCCAGACGCTGGCCTCGGCCTCCGAGCAGCTCTCCGCCGTGTCGCTGCAGCTCTCGGCCTCCGCCGAGGAGACCTCCGTGCAGGTCAGCACGGTCTCCTCGGCCGCCGGCCAGGTGTCGGACAGCGTCCGGGCGGTCGCGGCCGGCGCCGACGAGATGGGCGTGTCGATCCGGGCGATCGCCGACAACGCCGGCGAGGCGGCCGAGGTGGCCGCCGGGGCCGCGCGCACCGCCGAGGCGACCAACACCAGCGTGGCCCGCCTCGGTGCGGCCTCGACCCAGATCGGCGACGTGGTCCGGCTGATCACCGCGATCGCCCAGCAGACCAACCTGCTCGCCCTCAACGCGACGATCGAGGCGGCCCGCGCCGGGGAGATGGGCAAGGGCTTCGCCGTGGTGGCCAGCGAGGTCAAGGACCTGGCCCAGGAGACCGCCCGGGCCACCGAGGACATCTCCACCCAGGTCGCCTCGATCCAGGCCGAGAGCGACGGCGCGGTCGAGGCGATCCGTGAGATCGGCCAGGTGATCACGACCATCAACGGCTACACCACCACGATCGCCTCGGCGGTGGCCGAGCAGACCGCGACCACCGGCGAGATCGCGCACAGCGTCGGCACCGCCGCGGCCGGCTCGGCCAGCATCGCGGAGACGATCTCGGGCGTCGCGGAGGCGGCCCAGCAGGTCACCAGCGGCGCCACCGAGACCCAGCAGACCGCGGCCGAGCTGGCCCGGATGGCCGCCGAGCTCAGCAGCACGGTCTCGGTCTACCGGGTCTGAATTCATCCGCGCGGGCTCCGCAGCCGTATCACCGGCCATGAGAGTCCTGCTGGTGGAAGACGACGTGTCGATCGCCGAACCGCTGATCGACGGCCTGGCCCGGTACGGCATCACCGCGGACCACGTCACCACCGGTGCGGCCGCCCTCGCCGCGGCGCCACCCGACGTGGTCCTCTTCGACCTCGGCAAGCGCGACACCGGGCGTGTCGAGGCCTGCCGCAAGCTGCGCGGCGACGGTGACATCCCGATGATCCTGCTGACCGGGCGCGGCGGCGTGCACGACCGCAGCCTCGGCCGGGAGCTCGGCGTCGAGGACCTGGTGGGACAGCCCTACCGGGTGCCGGAGCTGGTCGCCCGGATGCGCGCGGCCACCCGCCGGGCCCGCGGGGTGCCGGCCCAGGAGCCGGTCCGCCGGTACGGGCCCCTGGCCATCGACACCCGCACCCGGCAGATCCGCCTGCACGGCGTGCCGATCCCGCTCGCCCCCAAGGAGTACGACCTGCTCGTGCTGCTGGCCGCCGAACCGGGCGCGGTCGTCGCCCGCAGGCACATCCTCGACACCGTGTGGGAGCCCGACTTCCTCGGCCCCGGCAAGACGCTGGACTTCCACGTGGCCAGCCTGCGCAGCAAGCTCGGCGACGCCAAGTGGATCGAGAACCGCCGCGGCGTCGGCTTCCGCCTCGTCGTCCCGGCCTGAACCGGCCTGCACCTGGCGGCCGTGACGGTCAGGCGGTGTCGAGCTCGGCCAGCACGGCCCGGTGGTCGCTGCCCGGCGCCCGCAGCACCCAGGACCGCTGGGTCGACATGCCGCGCTGCAGGATGTGATCCGGGCGCAGCACCGGCAGCTCGGCCGGCCAGGTGAAGCCGAAACCCGCGCCGGCCTCCTGCTGGGTGTCGCGCAGCGGCGCGAACGCGTCGAACTGCCGGTCGGTGGTGGCGGTGTTCAGGTCACCGGCCACCAGCACCCGCGGGCTCTCGTCGGCGGCCACCGCGGCGGCCAGCGCGGCGATCGTCTGGTCGCGTTCGGCGGTCGCGGCCGGGCGGG
>NZ_JBEZGQ010001377.1:0-1835 GCF_040650095.1 Actinoplanes sp. NPDC048791
CGCCCGGACCGCGATCAGACGGCAGGCCCGGCGCGGCGTGCTGGAAGGCAGCCGGCAGGGGCGGCGCAGCTCCTACCGGCTCACCCCGGCCGCCGCCGGCTTCCTGTCCATCGGAGGCAGCGCGATCGTCTCGCCCGTCGTGGCCGAACCGTGGGACGAGCGCTGGACCGTGCTCGCCTTCTCCCTGCCGCGCGACCAGGCGGCACAGCGGCGCGGGCTCCGCGCGCAACTGCGCTGGATGGGCTTCGCCCCGCTGTACGACGGCCTCTGGGTCTCCCCGCGCCGGTTCACCGGGAAGGCCCGGGAGCAGCTCGCCGCGTTCGGTGCCACCATGACCGTCTTCCAGGGCCGGCACCTCGACCTGGCGGCCGAGGCCGGCCGCTCACCCCTCGACGCGTGGGACACCGCGGCCATCGCCGGCCGGTACGAATCCTTCATCGCGACGTGGCGGCCGGTACTTCCGCGTCTGAAGGCCGGGCGGATCAGCGGGTCCGAGGCGGTCCGGGCCCGTACCGAGATCATGGACACCTATCGCCGGCTGCCCATCCTCGACCCCGGGCTGCCCAGCCGGCTGCTCCCGCCGGGATGGCTGCGCGAGCCCGCCCGCGACCTGTTCGTCGCCATCTACGACGGGCTCGCGCCCAATGCCCAGGACCACGTACGCGCGGTTGCCGCGGGCTGCACCGGCGAACCGCTCAGCGGCATCCGCGCCCACACCGTCGCCGAGCTGGCCGCCGGCCTGCCGGCGTGATGTTCGGACGCCTTGATCAGAGCGTCTCGGTGCCGACCGGTCCGGTGTCGGCCGGTGCGCCGCTCTCGCCGCCCTTCCACGGGCAGTCGTCCTGCGCTGCCACACCGGCGGCGCCGTCTCCCCGGGGTGCGGCCGGGCTCACCTCGGCCACGGCCGGCGCCGACGACTCGACGGGCTCCGCGGCCAGGGCAGAGCCACCCAATCCCGCCGCGACGACTGCGGCGCCGCCCGCGACGGTCAGTCCGATCACTGTTCTGATGCGCATGTGCCTGACTCCTGACTGGTCGGTGGTGGGACTACCACCAGGAGATCAGCCAGGCCCGAAAAGCCGGCGAAGAACCGGTGGTGGTGTGCGCAAGACTGGGGGCGGTCCTGATACGGAGGAGATGCCATGCCGGCCGCCCTGATCACCGCACGTTCCCGGTCCGACGTCGCGACGACGGTGCGGCACCTGACCGCCGCCCTGCAGCGACGCGGCATCACGCTGTTCGCCACCATCGATCACGGGGCCGGAGCCCGGGGCGTGGGCCTGGAGCTGCCCGACGAGGTCGTGCTGGTGTTCGGCAACCCTGCCGCCGGCACGCCGCTGATGCGGGCCGATCCGCGCGCCGGCCTCGACCTGCCGTTGCGCATCCTGGTGTGGTCCGGCGACGACGGAACGCAGGTCGCGTTCCGGGACCCGCAGACCATGGCCGAGGACTTCGGGCTGGCGGGACAGGCCGGGACGCTGGCCGGACTCCGCGGTGTGCTGGACGCCCTGGTGGCCGAGGTCAGCGGCTGACGCCGACCGGTGGACCGCGCCGCACGTGGCGGCCGGTCAGTGCAGCGTCCGGAACGGGGCGAGCGTCGCCCGGATCTGCTCGGCCGCGCCCCAGTCGTCGTCGAACTGGGCCAGCACGGCCAGGTGCTGCCGCAACTGGATGATCGGCATCCGGGCCGGCCAGTCGCTGTCGAGGGAGGTCAGTTCGGCGTACCGGGCGAAGAACCGCCCGGCCTCGGGCGGCGGCGAGGTCGACCACACGTGGGCGAGGTCGACCTCGGCCCACAGGTAGGACACCGCCGGGTCGATCAGCGCGGGCCGGCC
>NZ_JBEZGQ010001378.1:0-1829 GCF_040650095.1 Actinoplanes sp. NPDC048791
AGCTGCTCGCGCACCTCGGCCAGCTCGGTGCAGACGCCGGTGACCATCTCCACCATGCTGTGCCGCACCTCCAGCCGGCTCTGCGCGCGGGCGTCGTCGCCGAGCCCGGCCAGCACCTTCTCGGCCGCCGGGGAGTTCTCCCCGGTGACCGGGTCCAGCAGCAGGAACTCTTCTTCCACACCCACGGTCATGGGCATCAAGGAACCACCGTTTCGACGGTCGGCACTTCTCGAGGTTCAGCCCGGGCGGACGGCGGTGAGCACGACGACGGCGATCCGCTCCGCGTGCGCGTACGCCGGCCCGTCCAGCTCCTCGCCGTAGACGTCCGGATCCACCTCACGATAGAACCACTCGAGTCCGGTGCCGGTCAGACGCTCGGCCGCCGCCGCCCGGAACGGGTCCCGCCCGTCCACGATGCCGGTACCGCTGAACAGCACCAGGGAACCACCGGGCCCGAGCCGCTTGGCGGCCGCGTCGATGATCGCCAGGGACAGGTCGTGCCCGTGCTCCCCGCCACCGTCGCGGTAGGCCCGGCCGGCCGGATCGATCATGAACGGCGGGTTCGAGATGATCAGGTCGAAGTCGCCGTCGACGTCGTTGAGCAGGTCACTGCGGCACGGCCGTACCCCCGGGGTCCCGGCCAGTCCGGTGTTGACCCGGGCGAAGCGCAACGCCGCGTCGTTGATGTCGACCGCCAGCACCTCGGCCTCCGGCGCGCGCTTGGCGACGGTGATCGCCCCGGCCCCGGTGCCGCAGCCGATGTCCACCGCACGGCGGACGGGCCGCTCGCGGGTCTCGACGTGGGCCGCCGCGGCGTCGGCCATCCGGTAGGTGTCCGGGCCGAAGAAGACCGAGTCGGCCGCGGCGGTGGGGAAGGCCGAGTGCACGAACAGCTCGCCGTCGTACGAGGAGAAGCGGACCAGGCTCCGCCACATGTCACCGTCGCGGTCCAGCACACCGGCCGCGTCCATCAGCTCGACCAGCTCCGCCGGCAGCACGCCGGGGCCGAACGGGCGGCTCCACCCGAACACGTCCCGCGCGGACCGGGCCCGGGCGTTCCCCGGGCGGTCGTTGACCCGCTGATGGGTGGCCGGCGTGACGGTGGTGAAGGTGTAGCCGCTGTCCTTGAGGAGGGTCCCGAGTTGCCGTAGTGCGTTGTCGGCGGCGACGTCCCTGGTCGCCACGGCAGCCGTCGTGTCGGTCATGGTCATGGCGGGCGATTGCCCCGGAACGGCGCGGTCATTCGTACCGAAATCCCGCGTCGGCCCAACGAGTATCCGGGGCAATGGTGACGGCAGGTGCGATGACCTGACTCTCTACGACAGTTCGGGCACTGTGCCATTGCCGCCCCGGGCATCGACCACCACGATCGTCGTCGCCAGCGAAGCAGCCCGGGGAAGGACACCACGACACGTGCAGCCAGACTCCACCGCGAACGGAGCGGGCCTGGACGAGCCCGCCACCGTCGACCTCAGTGGCCGGTGCGTCGGCAACTCGTACATCCTGATCTGCCCCGTCGGCCAGGGCGCGACCGGCACGGTCTGGCGCGGCATCGAGCGGACCTCCGGCGAACAGGTCGCGGTCAAGCTGCTGCACGAGGGCCTGCTGCGCCAGCCGAAGCTGGTCACCCGCTTCGTGCAGGAGCGCACGATCCTGATGATGGTGCGCCACGAGCACATCGTCGGCGTCCGCGACCTGTTCAGCGCGGGCGAGTCGCTGGGCCTGGTGATGGACTTCGTGGCCGGCGGCAGCCTGCGCGAACGGCTCCGCTCCGCCGGCACCCTGGCCCCCGCCGAGGCGGCCCGGCTGCTCGCCCAGGTGGCGGCGGC
>NZ_JBEZGQ010001379.1:0-1829 GCF_040650095.1 Actinoplanes sp. NPDC048791
GCAGGCCGTCGGGCACCGCGGCCAGGATGCGGCCGGCCTGACCTCCGGCGAGGGCGTGCGCGGTCTGCTCCGGCTCCGGGGCACCTCGGGCGCCGAGGTGGTCCTCCGCGCGGGCCGCGAAGACCGTGCCGAGCACGGCGATGCCGATCGCGAAGCCGAGCTGCCGGGCGGTGGTGACCGCGCCGCCGGCCATGCCGCCGCGGTGGGCCGGGACAGCACCCATGGCGGATTCCGCGAGGGTGGGCATGACCAGGCCGACGCCGGCGCCGATGACCGCGTACCCGGCCAGCAGTGCGGGCCAGCTGGACTGCGCGCCCAGCAGCAGGGCGCAGAGGGCGCTGCCCAGGCCGATCAGCAGCATCCCGCCGCCGATGAGCAGCCGCGGGGAGCGGCCGTGCAGCTTGGCGCCCGCGACGCCGGAGACGATCACCGACACGATCGACATCGGCAGCCCGGTCAGGCCGGCCTGCAGCGGCGAGAGCCCGATGACCGTCTGGAGCCAGATCGAGGTGTAGGTGAACGCCGCGAAGGCCGCGAAGTTCACCAGCAGTGCCGCCACCAGGATGCCGGCGAAGGAGCGGTTGCGCAGCAGGGCCAGATCCAGCATGGCGTGCGGGCTGCGCCGTTCCACCAGGACGAACGCGACCAGCGCGAGCCCGCTGAGCAGCAGCAGACCCCAGGTCTGGACCGAGCCCCAGCCGACGGTGGTGGCCCGGATGACGGCCAGCGTCAGGGCGCCCGCCGCGACGGTGAAGGTCAGGGTGCCGGCCAGGTCGAAGCGGCCGCGGCGGGCCGCGCGGTCGGCGGTCAGGGCGGTGAAGCACAGCATCAGCGCGGCGATGCTCACCGGCAGGTTGACCAGGAAGATCCAGCGCCAGCTCAGCGCCTCGGTCAGCAGGCCGCCCAGGATCGGGCCGATCGCGGCGGCCGCACCGGAGACGCCGCCCCAGACGCCGTACGCCACGCCTCGGGAGCGGCCCTGGTAGGCGCTGTTGAGCAGGGCGAACGTGGTGGTGAACATGGCCGCGGCGCCGATGCCCTGCACCACCCGGGCGGCGATGAGCAGGCCGTCGTTGCCGGCGAGCCCGCAGGCCAGTGAGGACAGGGCGAACACGATCAGGCCGGCGATGTAGAGCCGGCGGTGCCCGAGCAGGTCGCCGAGCGCCCCGGCGCCGAGCAGCAGGACGGCCAGTGACAGCGCGTAGCCGTCCACGACCCACTGCAGGGAGCTGAACGACGTGCCGAGGTCCACCGCCATCTCCGGCAGCGCGACGTTCACGATGGTGACGTCGACGAGCAACATGAAAGTGCCGAGGCACACCGCGATCAGCGGCCACCATTTCCGCACGGGAATCTCCTCACTAAGGGTGACCGCTACACGATCTCCCATCGCTACCGCGATCCGCCAGCCAGCGATTCCCATGACGTCAGAATCCGACTTGTTACGGCGGTAAAGAATCAAAGATCGCCTCGGTTGCTCTCATCCGGAGCTAAATCCGCCACGAACCATCCGTCGGTCAGGACCGGCACTGCTGTGGTGGCGTCCCGCTGCGCGGCCACCGTGACGTCCTCCGGGAACCCATGCGCCTGCAACTCGCGCCCCGAGGCGCAGTCGCGCAGGGCGGTCGCCAGGTCGTCTGCGACGCTGCGGTACGCCGCCAGCGCCGTCCCCGCCTCGACGGAGAGAGCACCGGCTCCCCGCCGTACCAGGGCCTCGATGAACGACCCCGCACCCCACAGGTCCTCGACCGCCGGCCGCAACGAACCGTCCGGCCAGCGCTCCCCCGCCGCGACCACCGCGACCGCCTCCCCCGCACCCAGCCGGCGCA
>NZ_JBEZGQ010001380.1:0-1823 GCF_040650095.1 Actinoplanes sp. NPDC048791
CGTCCAGGTTCGCCACCTCGAGCACCATCCGGACCATCGGGCCGGGCTCGCGCAGGCGCAGGGTGATGCCCTTGAGCTCGGCGGCCCGGCGGGCGCACCCCGGGCACTCGGCCAGGTGGACGGACTCGTCGGTGTCCGCCGTTTCCTCAGAGAGCGCGAGTAGGACCAGCCGATCGGGATCCAGATGCTGCACCGTCCACCTCCCACCGTCGTCGTAGATTCGCCATGCCCCGCCGGATGTGACTCTTGACCGTGCCCAGGGGCAGTCCGGTCAGGGCCGCTATCTGCGGATGAGTGAGGTCGTCGTAGAACGCCAGCTCCAGGCTGCGCCGTTGCTCGGCGGGCAGCTGGGCCAGCTCGTCGGCCACGACCAGGCGGTCCAGCACGCGTTCGGGGCTCTCCTCGTCAGCGACGGGCTGGGCCCGTACCGTCGAGGCCACCCGCTCCTCGCGGGCCGCCGACCGCAGCCGGTCGACCGCCTTGCGCCGGGCGATGCCGAGCAGCCAGCCGAGCATCCCGCCACGTTCCGGATCAAACGTACCGCGACCCTGCCAGGCCGCCACGAAGGTCGTCTGCGTGACGTCCTCCGCATCGGCTCGATTGCCCAGCAGGCGTACGCCGAGATAGAGCACCGCGCCGCCGTAGCGGTCGTACGCCAGGCGCAGCGCATGCTCGTCGCCCGCCCGGAAGCGTTCGGCGAGTTCGTCGTCGGGATTCATCGGCCCCCTTTCCACCTGCTCATTCGCTCCCCGGCCGGGCCGTGGATGCAGCGAGATCTATTTTTTCCGTGGTGCATCCAGCCGCGCCGGACCCAGCGAAACCACCGGTTGTCCGAACCCGGATACCCACTCGCTAGGAGAATTAGATGCGTCTTGTGCCCCTGCGCCGCGTGACCGCCGTCGGCGCGGCCACCCTGATCGCCTTCGGCGGTCTGGGCGCGCTGACCGCCACCCCGGCCTTCGCCGCCACCTCCCAGGTCTCCGTCGTGCACGGCATCCCCGGGCAGAACGTGGACGTCTACGTCAACGGCAAGAAGACCCTGCCGGACTTCGCCCCCGGCAAGGTCGCGGGCCCGCTGTCGCTGGAGGAGGGCAGCTACGACATCGCGCTGACCAAGCCCGGTGACGATATCAGCAAGGCCCTGCTCAAGGTGGACGATGCCGAGATCCCCGGCGGCGCCGACATCAGCCTGGTGGCGCACCTCAGCGAGGACGGCAAGCCGGCGCTGACCCCGTTCGCCAACGACGTCAAGAAGGTCGCCGCGGGCCAGGCCCGGATCATCGTGCGGCACACCGCCGCGGCCCCCGCCGTGGACGTGCGCGCGGGCGGCAAGCCGGTCTTCAAGGACCTGACCAACCCGAAGGAGGCCAAGGCTGACCTGCCCGCGGGCTCGGTCGAGGCCGACGTGGTGCTGGCCGGCACGGACACCGTGGCGATCGGCCCGGCGGACCTCAACCTCAAGGAGGGCACCGCCACGATCGTCTACGCGGTCGGCTCGGCCGAGGACAAGACCCTCGACCTGGTCACCCAGACCATCACCGGCCTGCACTCCGCACCGGGTGGCGTGCCCAGCGGCAGCGGCGGCCAGGCCGACCGTGGCCTCGGTCTCGCCTGGTACGCGCTGGCGGCGGCCGGTCTGCTGATGCTCGCCCTCGGCGCGCGCCGGCTGGTGCCGGGTCGCCGATGACCGTCGGATCCCCGGGCGCGACCCGCAAGGGCCGCGCCCGGCTCCTCGTCGTGGCCGGGCTGGTGCTGCTGATCGTGGTGGGGGTGGTCGCGTACCTGTCGCGGCCCGAGCCGTCCGTCGGCTCCTCGGCGGTCGC
>NZ_JBEZGQ010001381.1:0-1819 GCF_040650095.1 Actinoplanes sp. NPDC048791
GACCACCTTCACCGGTCAGTTGCTGGCCCGCTGCGCGGGCCTGCTCGACCAACCGGGCCACCAGTTCGGCGTCCACCCCGCCGTCGGGATCTTTCTTCGCCACCGCGGGAGTATCCACGGCTGTCGTTGACTCTGTCACGGCATCGCTCCTTGATCAGGAGTTACACCGTTCGTTTTACAGACCCACGTGCCTCGCCCTGCGGTGTTTGTGTTATTGCTTGGTTCGGTTTTGTAGTTGGTTGGCCAGGCGGTTGTGTTCGGCTGTTGCGGTTGGGGTGGTGTCGCTCAGGCCGCTTTGGACAGCTGTTGGGCTGCGTAGGAAGCTTCGTAGCAGGGGCACGAGGAGGGCTTCCGGCAGGGTCTTCAATGCGGCGAAGGCGCGGGGGACTGGCGGTGTCGGCAGGGCGGACAGGTTTTCTCGGATGTGGTGCAGCATGGTGCGGACCGCTTCCGGGTCGGCGGCCAGTGCGGCTGGGCCGCCGGCTGCGTGCGCGGCTTGGCTGAGGGGTACCTCGAATGCGGCGTGCGTGGTGAGCCAGGCGTCCATTTGTGGCTCGGCCCTGGCTCGGATCCCGGCCGTGCGGAACGCCTGCATGATTCGTTCCAAGCGTGGGCCGGTGCCGCCGATCGTCATCGGGACCAGTCGGTTCAGCAGGCTGGTCGCGCGGTAGCGGACCACGTCGCCGTCCATTGTTCCGCCGGCATTGGGGAAGCCGAGCAGTACGCGCTCGGGGCCGAGTATTGCGGCCAGCGGTTCTGCTCCGGCCGCCCAGTTGAGCAGGAACAGCACGTCGCCGTCGACGGTGGCCAGTGACTCCAGCACCGCGTCGATCTGGTGGGTGCGGACGAAGACGGTGATCAGGTCGTACCCGTTGGACGGCTTCTCGACGATCGGCACCGACACCCGCCGTACCGCTGGATTGTCGCCCTCGGCGAGCAGCACGCCGTGCTCGCGTAGCGCGGCCAGGCGCCGGCCGCGAGCGAGGAGGGCGACGTCGTGCCCGGCCTCGTGCAGGCGGGCGGCATACAGAGTGCCGAGGACACCGGCGCCGTACACGAGGATCTTCATCTTGGCCTCTTTCAAACGCTCGTTTGAATCAAACGTTTGTATGGTGGCACACGTGGCTTCGATCGACACCCGCACCCAGCTCCTCGATGCGGCCGAGCACCTGTTCGCCGAGCGTGGTTACCGCGGGACCTCGGTCCGCGCGATCACCGACCGCGCCGGGGCGAATCTGGCCGCCGTCGCATACCACTTCGGCTCGAAGGCGGAGCTGCTGGCCGCGGTAGCCCGCCGGGTGATCGAGCCGATCAACGCCGCGCAGGCCGCCGGGCTCGACCTTTTGCTCGCCCGGACGTCTGACCCGGCGGTTGCCGACCTGGTCGCGGCCTTCGTGGGGCCGCTGTTCGACGAGATGCCGGCCGGCGTGGAGAGCGGCGCCCGGACGTCCCGGCTGATCGTGACCATCCTCAGCGACCCGGCCGAGGAGACCCGGGCCTGGACCGGCCCGGCCGAGGACACGGTTCGCGACCGTTTCGTGGCCGCTTTCCGGCACGCGCTGCCTGACCTGCCCGCGGAGGAGCTGTGGTTCCGGTTGCGGGGAATCCTCGCGGTGACCGCTGTGGACCGCGTCAATCTCTACAACCAGCGCCCGTCGACCTCCGGATCGGGCGAGGCGGCCCGGGACTGGGCGATCACGTTCCTGGCGGCGGCGATGAGCGCACCACCGACCGGCACCTGACGCTGCGTCGCCCGCTGCCCGCTGCCCGCTGCCCGCTGCCCGCTGCCCGCTGCCCGTCGCCCGTCGCCCGATCCGGA
>NZ_JBEZGQ010001382.1:0-1816 GCF_040650095.1 Actinoplanes sp. NPDC048791
AGGGCCAGCACGCCCGCGTAGTAGCCGCGGCCGCGGCGCTCGTGCCGGGCGATCACCCGGCAGGCGTTCTCCACCGGGCTGCCGGTGACGGTCGGGGCGAACATCGTCGCGCGCAGCACCTCGCGCACGTCCAGGGAGCCGCGGCCGGCCAGCAGATATTCGGTGTGGGTCAGGTGCGCCATCCGCTTGAGGTAGGGACCGACGACCTGGCCGCCGTGCTCGGCCACCGCGGCCATCATCTTGAGCTCCTCGTCGAGCACCATGTAGAGCTCGTCGATCTCTTTGCGGTCGGCCAGGAAGTCGGTGAGCTCACGCGTGCCGTCGTGCCGGAACGTGCCGCTGATCGGGTTCATCATGGTCAGCCCGTCGGCCACACTGACGTGCCGTTCCGGGGTGGCGCCGACCAGCGTGCGGGTGCCGGTGTGGACCAGGAACGTCCAGTAGGCGCCGTGTTCCTGGGTGAGCAGCTGACGGAACGCCGACCGCGCCGCCGCCAGCGGGTCGCCGTCCACGTCGGCCGTGAAGACCCGGTGGATGACGAAGTTGGCGCCCTCGCCGTGGCCGATCTCGTCACGCAGCACCTCGGCGACGATCTCGCCGTACGCCTCGTCGGAGAGGTCGAAACCGCCGTCCCGCAGCGAGACCGGCGTCTCGGGCAGCTCGCCCACCAGCCCGCCGAGCGGCCGGGTGGTCCGGGTGGCGATCCGCAGGCACTCCAGCGGCGCGCCGTCGTCGACGCACGCGAAGCCGCGTTCGGCGATCTGCCGGTACGGCACCAGCGCGAGGGTCTGCGGTCCGGGCCGGCCCGGGGTCAGCGGGATGTCGGCGAGCGTGTCGACGGTGACGACATCGCCGGTCAGCACGTCGACGTGGTCGGCGCCGTCACGGTGCAGCAGGGCGAAGGGTTGCATCGGGTCCTCGTTCCGGGCTGGGGTCGCCGCCGAGGACCGGGCCGTACGAAAAAGGCCGCCTCGTCGGAGGCGGCCGCGGTGGTGTGATCTACACGCGGGTGGGTGTGGCCGCCGGGTCGGCGGGCCACCACATGCTCAATCGCGCGTGCATGCCGGTCATCCTAGGGGCCGTCGCGGTAGCAGCGCCAGCTCCGGGCGTCACCGGCGCGCCCGAGATCCGCCCAGGCGGCGGCGCCGTAGCGCCAGCGGCAGAGCGCGTCCATGTCGACCGCGATCCCGGCCCGGCCGATCCGGGCGCAGGTCCAGGTGTCCGCGGCGGCGACCGCGAGGCTGAACCGGCCGTGCGTGGCCCGGCAGTAGGACCCGATCAGCGGGCCCACGTCGGCGTCCGCGCCGGGGCCGAGCAGCACCGGGGCGGGAGCGCTGGGTGACGACGACGGCGACGCGGAGGAAGGTGCCGGACTGAGCTTGGCGGCCTGCCGGACCGCCCGCAGCTGCGGGCGGGTGGCGGTCGGGGCCGGCGGGTCGGTCCAGGCCGGCGGTGGCGGGACGGAGACGGTCGGCAGCGGTACGGCGGCCCGCGGCGTCCCGGACCCACGGGTCAGCAGGGCAACCGCCGGCAGCAGCAGCACGGCGAGCACGACCGGCAGCCACAGCAGCCGCCGCCGAGAGCGCGGGACGCGGAACTCGACGGTCGCCCGGTCGGCCAAGGGAGCCTCGGCGGCGTGCCGGGGCACCGCGGTACGCACCGCGAGCAGCCGGCCGATTCCGCCGGCCCGGTGACGCGCTGTGACGTCGACTGGCACTCAGCCACCGTACGAGCAGCGCGGACTTCCCGGTTCGGTCGTCACGGTGCGTATTCGAGGCGAAGGGGTGAGCGCCCGCCGCCGTACGGGGGAGTCAGG
>NZ_JBEZGQ010001383.1:0-1814 GCF_040650095.1 Actinoplanes sp. NPDC048791
GCGCCGGGCGGTGCCCAGCAGCAGCGTCGCGTCCGGGGTCTCTTCCGTGTCCTCCACGCCGCCGGCCAGCGCCTGGGCGGCGATCGCAGCCGCCGTGCGCAGGCCCTCGGCGTGCTCCAGGCGCTGCACCTCGGCCCGCAGGTCGTCGTCCTCGCCGGGCTGCGGGTCGACGCGGTTGATCTCGTCGAGACCCAGGGTCAGCAGGTCGGCCTCCTGGTTGCGCTCGCGGGCATGCCGGCGGCGGTCGGCCAGATCCTCGACCACGGCCCGCCAGCGGGTGAACGCCTCGCGGTAGCTCTCCAGCAGCTTCTCGTGCCCGGGACCGGCGAAGCGGTCCAGCGCGGCCCGCTGCTCGGACGGGCGCAGCAGGCGCAGCTGGTCGGACTGCCCGTGCACGGCGACGACCTGCTCGCCGACCTCGCTGAGCATGGCCACCGGCATGCTGCGGCCACCGACGTGCGCGCGCGACCGGCCCTCGATGGTCACCGTGCGGCTGAGCAGCACCGAGCCGTCGTCGTCCATCTCGCCACCGGCGTCGGTGATGCGGGTCTGCACCGCGTCGCCGAGCGTCCCGGCGAGGCGCAGGCGGCCCTCGACCACCGCCCGGCCCGGATCCGCGCGGACCCGCCCGGCGTCGGCGCGACCGCCGAACAGCAGCCCGAGACCGGTCACCACCATCGTCTTGCCGGCACCGGTCTCACCGGTGATGGCATTCATGCCCGTAGTCAGCCTCAAGGTCGTGTCGTCGATGACGCCGAGCCCGGTGATGCGCAGTTCCTCCAGCACAGGGCGAACAGTATCGGTGCCCACCGACAATTGCCCACCGAGCCCGGTCAGCCGTCAGCGGCGGTTGCCGCGCCAGCCGTCGACCGGCAGGGCGAACTTGGCCACGAGCGTGTCGGTGAACGGGCGCGGGTTGAGCCGTACGAGTCGGACGGGCAGCTCCCCGCGCCGCACCGTGACCTGCGCACCCGGCGGCAGATCCCACGTGCGCCGGCCGTCGCAGCAGAGCACCGCGAACGACGTGTACGGATCGACGGTGATCACGAATGTCGAGGTGGGAGCGGTGACGATGGGCTTGCTGAACAGGGCGTGCGCGCTTATCGGCACGAGCAGCAGGGCCTCGACCTCGGGCCACACGACCGGGCCGCCGGCCGAGAACGCGTACGCCGTGGAGCCGGTCGGTGTGGCGCACACGACACCGTCGCAGCCGTACCGGGACAGCGGCCGCCCGTCCACGTCGACGAGCAGCTCGAGCATCTGCGCCCGCTGGCCCTTCTCGACGCTGACCTCGTTGAGCGCCCACGAGTCGGCGATGAGCCGGCCGTCGTACTCGGCCCGGACGTCCAGGGTGAGCCGTTCGTCCACCTTGTAGTCGCCGGCGACGATCTCGCGCACGGTCTGGTCGATGTTGTTCAGCTCGGCCTCGGCCAGGAAGCCGACCTTGCCGAGGTTGATGCCGAGCAGCGGCGCCTTGGCCGGCCGGGCGAGCTCGGCGGCGCGCAGGAGGGTGCCGTCACCGCCCAGCGCGAAGACGATCTCCACACCTTCGGCGGCCGTGGGGTCGTCGACCGGCGTGACGCCGGGCGGCAACTCCAGGTCGGCGACCTCCTGGGCGATCACCCGTACCTCGAAACCGGCCGCGACCAGGTCGCGGGCGACGGTCTGGGCATGCTGGGTGCTCTGCCGGCGGCCGGTGTGGGTGACCAGCAAGGCGGACCGCGTCACGAATCCTCCATCAGGGGCGAAACCGGCGTCGATGCCGGCCCGGCGGAGGCTACCGCGCCGGACGGGCCGGCGGCGACCACGTCGTG
>NZ_JBEZGQ010001384.1:0-1813 GCF_040650095.1 Actinoplanes sp. NPDC048791
GCCGGCAGGCCGGGCCGGGCCCGGTGGTGGGCCAGGTCGCCCAGCGTGGCGGCCAGCCGGGGCAGGCCGTTGACACACGGGCCGCACTGGCCCGCCACCTCGCCGGCCAGGTATCCGGCGATCCGGGCGGTCTCGGCCAGGCCGCACACGTGGGCCGGGAGCGCGAGCACGATGCCCGCGCCCGGGGACGCGCCCAGCGGGGTCAGTGCCGCCCGGCTCACCTCGATCCCGGGCCGGGCCGGGACCCAGCCGCCGTGGTAGCCGCCGAGCAGCACAGCCTGCAGTGGAGCCGTCGCGCCGCCCGCCGCGTCGACGAGGTCACCGAGCGGGACGCCGTACCCGGCCTCGATCACGCCGGGCGCACGCACCGCGCCGCCGACCGTCGCCAGGAAGGTGCCCGGCTCGTCGGGCGTGCCCGCGGCGCGGAACCAGCCGGGACCGTGCCGGGCGATCAGCGCCAGGTGGGCCAGCGTCTCGACGTTCTGCACGAGCGTCGGCGCCCCGCCCACCCCGGAGTCGGTGATCCGCACCAGCTTGTCGGCGGGCACGGCAGGCCGTCCCGAGACGGCGGCGACCACCGCCGATTCCTCCCCGGCCACGAAGGACTGCGGCGCGACGGTCACGGTGACCGGCACCCGGTCCAGGCCGGCCCCGCGCCGCGCGGCCAGGGCCGCCCTGACCCCGTCGGCCGAGGCCGCCGCGACATAGAGATGGGCGGTACGCGCCCCGAGCCCACCGGCCGCGAGCTGCAGGCCGTCCAGGACCAGATGCGGCTGGTACGCGAGCAGCGCCCGGTCCTTGCCACTGGCCGGCTCCCCCTCGGCGCCGTTCGCCACGACCACCGGCGTACCCCCGGCCCGGCGCACCGCCTCGACCTTGCGCCACGTGGGGAAGCCGGCCCCACCGCGACCGGTCAGCCCGGCGGCGCGCAGCAGTTCGACGAGCTGCTCGGCGTTGAGCACCGGCGCGCGTCCGTGCCGGCCGAGATGGGTGTCGAGCCGGCCGTCGTTGTCACCGGCGAGCAGGCGCAGCCGCACTCCGCCGGGGGCGTCCACCGTGGTCATCGGACCTCCTGAGGGGTGCGGACCCGGCGCGGGACGCGGGCGGGAAACCGGGCGAACGAGGGCGTGAACCGCCACGCGACAGCGGCCAGGACGAGCGCGGTGCTGAGCACCAGCACGCTTCGCAGCCACCAGCTCGCCGCGTCCGTGCCGGTCTGCCAGCCGTGCAGCAGGGAGATCGGCCAGCACAGGTACGCCAGCCAGTGCACGAGCCGCCACCCCCGCACGCCGAGCCGGTGCCGCAGCAGGCTGGTGGCGATGAGGGCGAGCACCAGGTCGAAGGCCAGCGTGCCCAGCCCCAGCCAGAACGGCCGGTATTCGCCGGCGAACGGCACCACCAGATCGAAGAAGCGCAGCTGCGCGTACGGGTCGAACCAGAGACTGACCACGTGCACGACGAGCAGCGCGACGGCCAGCAGCGCGGCGTTGCGGTGCAGCATGTTGACCGCGAAGCGGGGCAGCCCGAAGGCCGTCCGCCCGGAGCGCGCGCCGATGCCCAGCGCCACCACGATCGAGAGCAGGACGAGCGAGACGACCCCGCTGCCCCGCCCGAGGTACCACAGCGCGTCGGTCATGCCGGCCACCCGCCCAGCCGCAGCACGTCCAGCTCCGGGGTGACCAGCCGGGCGGGCTCACCGCGGAGCAGCTCCGGCGCCGCGTGGCCGCGCACGACCGCAGCCGTGCTCAGTGTGTTGGCGCGCAGGCACGAGGACGCCGCGACGGAGACCGTCCGCCACACCCGGGGCGCGGGC
>NZ_JBEZGQ010001385.1:0-1810 GCF_040650095.1 Actinoplanes sp. NPDC048791
GGCTACCTGGCGCTGCTGCCCGAGCTCACCGGCGCCAACGCCGTCTCCACCGTGTCCCTGGTCGCCATCATGTCCTGCCTGGTCGCGCTGAGCTCGATCAACGCGCGCAGCCGGCGGCGGCTGGACCGGCGCCGGCAGGCCGCCGAGCACCGCACCGAGATGCTGCTCGAGGCCGCCTCCGACGCGGTGTTCGCGATCGACGTCACGGGCGCGGTCCGCTACGCCAGCCCGTCGGCCCAGCGGATCTTCGGTCTCACCGGCGCGGAGGTCACCGGCAAGGCGATGGTGGAACTGGCCCATCCCGACGAGCTCGCCGGGCTGCGGGCGTGGATGGGCGCGCTCTTCGCCGTGCCCGGCGGCACCGCCCGTACGGAGGCGCGGCTGCGGCGGCCCGACGGCACCTGGCTGCACCTCGACGTGATCGGCACCAACCGCACAGACGACGCCGACCTGCGCGCCGCCGTCATCAGCCTGCGAGACATCGGCCGGCGCAAGGAGCTCGAGGAGCAGCTCAGCCGGCAGGCGTTCACCGACTCGCTGACCGGACTGCCGAACCGGGCGCTGTTCCGGGACCGGCTCGAACAGGCCGTCCAGCGTCGCGCCGGTGGTGGCGTCACCGTGCTGCTCATCGACCTGGACGATTTCAAGCTGGTCAACGACAACCTCGGGCACAGCGCCGGTGACGAGCTGCTGGCCACCCTGGCCGGGCGGTTGCGGGCCGAGATGCGCCCCGGCGACACCCTGGCCCGGCTCGGCGGTGACGAGTTCGCGATCCTGGTCGAGGACCTGGCAGCGGCCGACGCCGTCGCGCTGGCCGAGCGGCTGCTGCTGGCCGGCCGTGAGCAGATCCGGCTGGACAGCCGCGACGTCACCTGCTCGCTGAGCATCGGCATCGCCAGCGGCGACCTGCCCGCCGGCCAACTGCTGCGCGACGCCGACCTGGCCATGTACGCCGCCAAGCGGGCCGGCCGCAACGCGTACGCGGTGTTCTCGCCGTCGATGTCCCGCTCGGTGCTGGAGGAGGCGCAGCAGCGCGTCGACATGGAGCTCGGGCTGGAGCAGGAGCAGTTCGTCCTGCTCTACCAGCCGGTGGTGGACATGACCACGCAGCAGATGACCGGGGTCGAGGCGCTGGTGCGGTGGCGCCACCCCGAGGACGGGCTGCTCAATCCGTATCAGTTCATCGCCACGGCCGAGGCCAACGGCCTGATCGTGCCGCTCGGCCGGTGGGTCCTGCGCGAGGCCTGCGCGCAGCTGGCGCGCTGGCGCCGGGAGACGCCGGCCGCGGCCGGCCTCAAGGTCAACGTCAACCTGTCGGCGCGACAGTTCCAGTACGCGGGCCTGGTCGCGGACGTGGCGGCGGCGATCGACGACGCCGGCATCCCGGCCGGCTCGCTGACCCTGGAGATCACCGAGTCGATGCTGATGGAGGACATCACCGGCGCGATCGAGACGCTGCGCGCGCTGCGGGCCCTGGGCGTACGGCTGGCGATCGACGACTTCGGCACCGGCTACTCGTCGCTGAACTACCTCAAGCAGCTCCCGGTCGACATCATCAAGATCGACCGGACGTTCGTGGAGCAGGTCGACACGGACGCGGACGACGTGGCGCTGGTGGACGCGGTGGTCGGGCTGGGGCAGGCGCTGCGGTTGCAGACGGTCGCCGAGGGCATCGAGACCGACGGGCAGTGGATGATGCTCCGGCAGATCGGGTGCGACCAGGGCCAGGGGTACCTGTTCGGGCGGCCCGGCGACGCGGCCTCGGTGACCGGCCTGCTGGCCCGCGAGCCGGCCCCGGCCGAGCTGTGAC
>NZ_JBEZGQ010001386.1:0-1810 GCF_040650095.1 Actinoplanes sp. NPDC048791
GCCTCGTGCAGGACGGCGGCGGCCTCCTCGGTGCTGGCCGGGGCGTCGACGAACAGCGCGGGCACGCCGCCCACCGTGTCCGCGTCCGTCGCGACGATCCACAGCGCCATCAGAACAGCTCCGCCGGGGTCGGCTCGCCGGCCCGGTGCCGCCGGGGCACCTCGCCGCAGAGCCGGGGCGTCGGGAAGATCTTGCCGGGATTGGCCAGCCCGGCCGGGTCGAACGCGCACCGCAGCAGGTGCATCGTCTCCAGATCGTCGTCGGTGAACATCCGCGGCATGTACTTGGCCTTGTCCATGCCGACGCCGTGCTCGCCGGTGATCGAGCCGCCGTACTCGATGCACAGGTCGATGATCGCGCCGGAGACCTCCTCGGCCCGGTCGGCCTCGCCCGGCACCGCGTCGTCGAAGAGCACCAGCGGGTGCAGGTTGCCGTCGCCGGCGTGGAAGACGTTGGCGACCCGCACGCCGTGCGCCCGCGACACCTCGCCGATGCGGTGCAGCACCTCGGGCAGCGCCGTCCGCGGGATCACCCCGTCCTGCACGATGTAGTCCGGGCTGATCCGGCCGACCGCCGCGAAGGCCGATTTGCGGCCCTTCCAGAACAGCGCGCGCTCGGCCGGGTCGGCGGCGATCCGCAGCTCGAAGGCGCCGTTGGCCTCGCACAGCGCGGTGACCTGGTCGAACTGCGCGTCGACCTCGGCCGCCGGGCCGTCCAGCTCGACGATCAGCACCGCGCCCGCGCCGGCCGGGTAGCCGCACGCGACGGCCGCCTCGGCGGCCTCGATGGCCAGCGCGTCCATCATCTCGACGGCCGCCGGGACCACCCCGGCGGCGATGATCGCCGAGGTCGCGGCGCCGGCCTGGTCGGTGGAGGGAAAAGCGGCGAGCAGGGTACGCACGGACTCGGGCAGCCGGGTCAGCCGGACGGTGACCCGGGTGGCGATGCCCAGCGTGCCCTCCGAGCCGACGAACGCGCCGAGCAGGTCGTAGCCCGGGGTGTCCGGCGCGCGCCCGCCCAGCTCGACCAGCTCGCCGTCGGGGGTGACCACCTGGGCGCCGGTGACGTGGTTGGTGGTGAAGCCGTACTTGAGGCAGTGCGCGCCGCCCGAGTTCTCCGCCACGTTGCCGCCGATCGAGCAGATCTGCTGGCTGGACGGGTCCGGGGCGTAGTAGTAGCCGTGCGGGGTGGCCGCCTTCGTGACGTGCAGGTTGATCACGCCGGGCTCGACCACCGCGCGTTCGTCGTCCGGGGCGACCTCGACGATCGCGCGCATCTTGGACGTCACGATCAGCACGCCCTCGGCATGCGGCAGGGCGCCGCCGGAGAGCCCGGTGCCGGAGCCGCGGGCCACGAACGGCACCCCGGCCTCGACGCACGCGCGGACCGTACGGGCGCACTCGGTGGCGTCGCGGGGCAGCACCACCAGGCCGGGGATGACCTTGTAGTGGGCCAGCCCGTCGCACTCGTAGGTCCGCAGCTGCTGCCGGTCGTTCACGATCCGGTCCGCGCCCAGCTCGGCGCGCAGCCGGGCGGCGAGTACGTCAAGCGTGGTCATCGGCGACCCCCCCCGGGACAACGTAACCTTCCCCCGGCGCGGCAGTCGAGAGCCGCCGTCATGGTTGAAACAATTCGTTCATCAATGCACGTCTATGCACGCGTAGTGTCTCGATCGTCTGGAGAGATCCTCCAGGCCGATCCCAGGAGGCATGCGTGCGTTTACGCAGACGGTCCGCCGTCGCCGGAATCCTCGCCGCGACCACAATCATCGCCGCGGCGCCCATCGGCGCCAGCGCGGCCCCCGCCGACC
>NZ_JBEZGQ010001387.1:0-1800 GCF_040650095.1 Actinoplanes sp. NPDC048791
GAGAGGTACGGCGACCGCCGGCCACCCGGGTCGTCGTCGGCGGACGCAGCACCGTGGCGTCGGCCAGTGACTCGGGGCGCCGGTGCCGTCCGTTGGCGGTCTCGCCGTCGAGGACCTGGACGTGCGGGAAGCCGCCGGTCGTCGCGGTCAGCGCGCCGTTACTGCGGGCGCGCGCCGCCGGCTGGGCCGCGTGCCGCGGCCCGTTCTCCGGCGCCGTACGAGGTGAGGGGAGCGACGGCATTCGTCATGCCTACCGGGTTACAAGATCAAAGACGATACCGCTTTCGTGATCAATGCGTGACCGGAAGTGATCGCTCCTGCTCACAGCTTTGCGCGCAGAGCGGATTGATGACGACACATCGGACGATAAGCATCACCCCGCCGCGTGCACGGCGTCCGTCGCCTTGCGCGCGGCGATCAGCACCGGATCCCACACCGGGGAGAACGGCGGTGCGTAGCTGAGATCGAGGGCCGTCATCTCCTCCACGGTCATGCTGTTCCAGACGGCGATCGCCAGCGAGTCGATGCGCTTGGCCGCCTCCTCGCGGCCCACGATCTGCGCGCCGAGCAGCATGCCGGTCCGCTTCTCGGCGATCAGCTTCACCGTCATCGTGCTGGCTCCGGGGTAGTACCCGGCGCGGCTGGTCGACTCGACCGTCGCCGTGACGAAGGCGAAGCCGGCCGCGTCGGCCTCTTTCTCCGTCAGCCCGGTCCGGGCCACCTCCAGCTCGCACACCTTGGTCACCCCGGTGCCGATCACGCCCGGGAACGTCGCGTAGCCGCCGCCGATGTTGATGCCCGCGACCCGGCCCTGCTTGTTGGCGTGGGTGCCCAGCGGCACGTGCACCGGCTGGCCGCTGACCCGGTGCACGGTCTGCACGCAGTCACCGGCCGCCCAGATCCCGTCCAGGTGTCCCTGCGGCCCGATGACCCGCATCCGCAGGTCGGTGCGGAGCCCGCCGGTCACCCCGACCGGGATGCCCGAACGCACGGCGAGCGCCGTGTTCGGGCGTACGCCCAGGCCCAGCACCACGATGTCGGCCGGCAGCGTCCCCTCCGGGGTGACCACCGCGGAGATCCGGCCGTCGGTGGTCTCCAGGCCCTGCACGTGGGTCCTGGTGCGCACCTCGATGCCCAGCCCGCGGATGGCCTCGCCGACCCGCTCGCCCATGTCGGGGTCGACCGTGGCCATCGGCTGCGCCGACTTCTCCAGCAGGGTGACGGCCAGGCCGCGCCGGACCATCGCCTCGGCCATCTCCACGCCCACGTAACCGCCGCCGATCACGACGGCGGTGCGCGGCTGCGGCTCGCGGTCGAGCCAGGCGTGGATGGCCGTGCCGTCGTCCAGCGTCTGTACGCCGAAGACGCCCTCGCCGTCGATCCGGGCCCAGTCCGGCGTCACCGGCACCGCGCCGGTCGCGTACACCAGGTGGTCGTAGCTCTCCCGCCGCTCGCCGCCGCTGTCCAGGTCGCGGGCCACGACCTCGCGGGCGGCCAGGTCGATGCCGACGACCTCGTGGCGGGTGTGCACGCTGATGCCGGCGTCGCGGAACTCCCGCGGCGTACGCGCGATCAGCGCGTCCCGGTCCTTGACCGCACCGCCGATCCAGTACGGGATCCCGCAGGCCGAGTACGACGTGAAGTGCCCCCGCTCGAACGCCACGATCTCCAGCTCGCCGGGCCCCAGCCGCTTGCGGGCCTGCGACGCCGCGGACATCCCGGCCGCGTCTCCGCCGACGACGACGAGTTTCACCGCTCGCCCCGGGTGGTGGCCGCCAGCCAGTCCACGACGGCCGCGAC
>NZ_JBEZGQ010001388.1:0-1797 GCF_040650095.1 Actinoplanes sp. NPDC048791
TCACGGATGAAGCCCGGCAGTGTGCTGGTCGATATCGCCATCGATCAGGGTGGCTGTTTCGAGGACTCGCGGCCGACCACGCACGCCGACCCGGTGTACCGGGTGCATGAGTCGATGTTCTACTGCGTGGCCAACATGCCCGGTGCGGTCCCGCACACCAGCACGTACGCGTTGACCAACGTGACGTTGCCGTACGCGTTGGAGCTGGCCAACCGGGGCTGGCGCGACGCGGTCAAGTCCGACCCGGCGCTGGCTCTGGGTTTGAACACCCACGCCGGTCATGTCACCTACGGCCCGGTCGCCGAAGCCCACGGCATGCAGGCGCTGTCCCTCACCGAGGTGCTCACCTGACCACAGTGACTCTGGTCGCCGCCGGCGGCCTTGGCCGCATACATGGCGTGGTCGGCCCGGGCCAGAGTGTCGCTCACGGCCTCGGCCGTCCCCGCCGCAACGCCGATGCTGACGGTGACGGTCAGGTCGAGTTCGCGGACGCAGCGGACCATGCGCTCGGCGATGCGGGCCGCGCCCTCGACGTCGACGGCGGTGAGCAACACGCAGAACTCGTCGCCGCCGATGCGGGCCAGCATGTCGCCGGCCCGGGTCTCGGCGGTGAGCGCGGTCGCGATCGCCTTCAGCGCGCGATCGCCCGCGGCGTGGCCGTGCCGATCGTTGAGCGGTTTGAACTTGTCCAGGTCGATGATCAGGACCGCCGTGCCCTCGGTGCCGGGCCCGCCGCCGGCCCGGCGGAGGAGTTCGCGATCGAACGCTCGCCGGTTGGGTACGCCGGTCAGCGCGTCGGTGTCGGCCGAGCGGGAGATGTGTGCGTGTTCCACCCGCAGTTGCTGCAGCGAGCGCAACGTCCGGACGGCGTGCAGGGTCTGTAGCCGCTGGCGCCACAGCGCGGCGGCGAGGCAGTCGCCGTAGCGCAGCGTCGCTCGCAGATCCGCTGTGCCGGTGGTGCTCAGCAGGATCGCGTGGGTGTGGGTCAGCGCCGCCACGTTGTACCACTCGATGTCCGCCGGCAGCTCGGCAATGACCTGCTCCACCAGTGCGAGAGCCTCGTCGCGGCGTCCGCTGCGGGCCAGGGCGACGGCCAGGAAGGGGACGCTGAACCGCCACCAGTCGAGGTACTGCCCGCTCCGGAGCGGCTCGGCGTGCAACCTGATCTGTTCCGCCGCGCCAGCGGGGTCGTCGCCGTCCGCGCGGGCGCAGCCGACGTACATACCGGCCACATTTCGCCAGTAGGAGCTGTCGGCCGGAGCGAGCTGCCAGGCGAGCTGTCCGTGCGACCCGGCGATCATGCTGTGCTTCTCGGCCTCCCCGGGCTGGCCGACCCGGTACAACTCCAGCGCCCAGGCGAGGTGCAGCTCGGCGAGGTTGAGCTGCACGGTCACCGGCACGGGTCCGGCCGGTTCGAGCCGTGCCGCCATCTCGTACGCGGTGGTGTAGTGGGGATCAGCCAGCTCGTACAGCCGCAGCGTGAAGTAGCCGATCGCGATCAGATTGTGGGCACTGGAGGCGACCTGCGGATCGCCGGGCTCGGCGGCCTCGGTCTCGGCCTCGGCATCGGCCAGATCACGCAACACCGCATCGACGTCGTGCTCGCCCGGATCGCTGTCGCCGAGCACGATGCGCAGCATGGCCCGCATCGCCAGAGCGTTCGCCCGCCAGCCGGGGCTGCCCTCGCGCTCGGCCGCCGCCACCATGATCACCCGGGGCACCACGGCCGAGCTGAACGTCGTGGCGCTGGTCGGCGAGCGGGGCCGGGAGGTCCGCGAGTTCATCGAGCACGACCTC
>NZ_JBEZGQ010001389.1:0-1795 GCF_040650095.1 Actinoplanes sp. NPDC048791
GCCCGTGCCGCCGAGTCGGGTTCCGGCAGGCCGCACGCACGTCGTGCAGGCCCACCGGATACCGCACCATGACGGCAGACGGGCCTGCGTATGCCGCGCAGGCCCGTCCATCACCGCACCGTCAGCCCTTGTGCCACTTCTGGTTCGCCGAGCCCCCGCAGTCCCAGAGCTGGAGCCGGCCGCCGTCCGCGCCGTTCCAGTCCTTGATGTCCACGCAGCGGTTCGCCTGCGGGTTCACCAGGTCGCCCGCGCCCGAGAGCACGAACTGCTGGGCCGCCGTACCGTTGCAGGTGTAGAGCTGCACCGGCGTGCCGTTCGCCGTTCCGCCGCCGGCCACGTCCATGCACTTGTTGTTCTGCGCCTGCAGGGCGCCGCCCGCCGAGGTCCACTTCTGGGCGTTCGATCCGTTGCAGGTCCACGTCTGCAGCGGCGCGCTGTCGACGAAGTTGGCGCTCGGCACGTCGATGCACTTGCCGTTCCAGTCGCTGATCAGAGCCTGTCCCCCGCCCGTCGGCGGCGGCGTGGTCGGGCCGCCCGCACCGAACGGGGTCAGGATCAGTCCGGCCGCACGCGGGTCGCCGTCGTGCACCAGCGACTCGAAGGCGCCGACGTCGTCGAAGGCGAACGCGTACGCCTTACCATCGGCCATGTTCTGGTGAATGATCTTGGCGTACTGGTTGGTCGGGTTGTTCTGGTAGAACTGCGCCGCGTTGGTGCTCGGCTGGGTGTCGATGGTGCCCAGCGTGCCGCGGTTCAGCGCCGCGCAGAGGGTACGCGAGATCGGCCCCTTCACCAGGTCGTTCGGTGCCGGCAAGTCACCGTCGCAGCCCCAGACGCTGGCCGACGAGGGCTTGTTGAACGACGCCACCTGCTGGCCCGCGCTGTTCGTGAAATTCATGACGTTGCCGGAGGTCCGGCCGAAGTACTTGGTGTTCGGCTGGTCCCCGAACGGCACCACCGTCAGCGTCTTGCTGGTGTACGCGTTCCACGCCGACGTGATGTACGAGTCCAGGTAGTTCGCGCTCATCAGCCCGGCCCCGGCGGCCTTGCCCGGCGCCAGCGCCCGCAGCACGGTCCCGTCCGAGCGGGTGTAGACCGTGTTCCCCCAGCCGGCCTGGGCCTTGATGCCGTTGATGACGTTGTTGCGGCCGTTGTTGAGCAGCTCGCCGGTCTTCTTCGTCGCGCCGGAGGATCCGGTCACCGTCACCGCGTGCGGCACCGCGAACATGTCGACCTGCGAGCTGTTGAGCCACAGGCCCGCGTCGTTGTAGGTGAACTCGCTCCAGTCGAACAGGATGTTGTAGTTGGCGTCGCCGCTGGCCCACGGCGCGGGCTGCACCAGGCCGTCCGGGGTGAGGAAGAACTTGAGCTTCTCCCCCAGCGAGAAGTAGACCCGCCCGGAGAAGCCGCGCGGGAAGTTGATCGTCGTGGCGCCGCCGTTGCCGGGGCCGCCGATCGCCACGTCGGGGGCGGGCGAGGGCGGGAGCGAGCCGGCCGGCCACGGGGTGAAGGCGCCGCCCTGGTTGACGTAGCCGAGGCGGTTCGTGCTCAGGTTGATGCCGATCACGTACAGGTAGACGGCTTCGCCGCGGCCGGAGTTGTTGGTGACGGTGACCGGCAGCAGAGCCGGGCCGACCGCTTGGGCCGGCGCGGCCGCCGCCACGGCCGCGAGCGGCACGGTGACGGTGAGCGCGGCCAGCGCATGCAGAAGTTTGGATCTGATACGCACGATGACTCCTCGGGAGACGGACGGCGCAGGGGATGGGGGACGCCCGTGAGAGCGCTCTCACAGCAT
>NZ_JBEZGQ010001390.1:0-1792 GCF_040650095.1 Actinoplanes sp. NPDC048791
GCGACTACGGCCTGGAGCTGCTCGTCGAGACCGCCCGGCTGTGGCGCTCGCTCGGGCACCACGACCGGCACGGCCGCTCGGTCCTGTCCAGGCATCCCCGGACCAGCGGGCGCCGCGAGGCCCGGAGCGCCGGCAGCCCCTCCAGCCACCGCAGCCCGGCGGGGGTGAGCGCGAACCCGGCGGCGCGCGTGAGCAATCCCGTCCGTTCCAGGGCGTCGGTGACCGCCACACCGAGAGCGCCGGCCAGGTGGTCGTAGCAGGTGCGGCCCCGGGACAGGGCGGCCGAGGCGGTGGCCGCGCGCAGGGTCCGGGCCGGTACGGGGGCCGGTGGCAGGTGGGCGGCGAGGTCCTCGATGAGGTGGGCCACCTGGGGGTCGGCCAGGCGCACGTACCGGTGGCGGCCCTGTCGTTGCTCGCTGAGCAGGCCCGCCGCGACCAGTTTGTGCAGATGTCCGGTCGCGGTGGCCGGAGCCACGCCCGCGTGCGTAGCGAGCTCGCCGGCGGTCCAGGCCCGGCCGTCGAGCAGGGCCAGGCAGAACGCGGCGCGGGTGTCGTCGGCCAGCAGGGCGGCGAAACGGGCCAGCGCGGGAGCGGTCATGCCGCCATTGTGCGGCGCTCACGCTTCGGTGCGAACCGAAGTGTCACCCCCAGGGCCGCCACCCACAGGCCCCACGCGGTGCTGCCGATGAGGCCGGCCGCGTCCCACACCGGGAAGCCGGGCACCGCGGTGGCCAGCACGTCGCCCTGGTTCAGCAGGTACAGCACCGAGGCGCCGAGCCCGGCCCAGCCGATCCAGGCCGGCAGCAACCGGGTGCGCAGCAGCACCACGCTGACCGTGACCGACCAGGCGATCACCAGCACCTGCCCGAGATGCTCGCCCAGCAGCGCGCCGCCGAACTGGTGCTGCGCGGTCCAGGCCGCCTCGGTCGCGGCCCGCACGACCGGATCGCCGGCGGCCCAGGTGTGCGCCAGCGGCGGCACGACGAAGACCCAGCGCAGGAAGCCCACCAGCGACAGCAGCACGGACGCGGCGCCGACGGTGGTCGCGGCCCGCAGCACCGGGTCGTCGCGGCGGTCCAGGGCCGCGGGGAGCAGCAGCAGGGGTACGCCGAGCAGCGCGTACGTCCAGGCCGTGGCGAACCAGGTCCAGACCAGGGCCGGGCCGCCCGAGTCGGCGGCGGCGAGCACGACGGCGGCGGGCTCGCGCAGGATGTCGGGCCAGTCGAAGGTCGACGACAGCACGGTGGCGGCGGCGGCGAAGGCCAGCGAAGCCCCCACCAGCAGCAGCCCGGTCACGCGGCGGAGATCCATGGAGAACCATCCTTGTACGGTGTGCAGTATTAGCGGACGGCCTAATGCTGTACGGTGTGCAGAGACAAAGTCAAGGGGGTGTGGTGACGGATACCGGCCGGCGCAGACCGGGCCCGCGACGGGCGCTCACCGAGGACACGATCCTCGAGGCGGCCCTGGCCCTGCTCGACATCGGTGGCACCGAGGCGGCCTCGATCCGGCGCATCGCGGCAGCCGTCGGCGTGGCCCCGAACGCCGTCTACACGTACTTCCCGGACAAGAGCGCTGTCGTCGCCGCACTGGTGGAACGGCTGCTCGGCGAGGTCGACCACAGGGTGCTCACCGATCAGCGCCGGCCCTGGTCCGACCGGATCGAGACGCTCGCCCTCGACCTGCGGTCCCGCCTATCGGCCCACCCCGGCGCCGTGCCGCTGCTGCTCAGCGGCCCGATGGACGGCCCGCACGCGCTGACGCTGGGCGAACGGCTGCTCGACGCCCTCGC
>NZ_JBEZGQ010001391.1:0-1784 GCF_040650095.1 Actinoplanes sp. NPDC048791
CTGGAACTCGGCGACGTCATCCTCACCATGCGCGACGGCCGGGTGGTCGACACTTACCAAGGCGGGGCGGACGGGGCGGTGCTCATGCGGGACATGACCGAGGGGAAGGACGCGGCATGATGAGCCTCCTGGCCTCGCCACCGGCCGCCGCGGCCCGGGTACGGCGGGCGCGGCCCGGCTCGCTGGCCGTGGCGCTGGCCGTCCTCGTGGTGGTGCTGCTGCCGGTCGCCGTCACCACGGAACGCTTCCTCACCCTGGGCAACGCCCGCGCCATCCTGGCCTCGGCCGCGCTGGTCGGCATCACCGCCATCGGGGCGACGCTGGTGATGATCGCCGGGTCGGCGGTCTCGATGGCGGCCTCGCAGACGGCGACGGTCGTGGCCATGGTCTTCCTCGCGACACTGGACCAGGGTCTGCTCGTGGCCACGCTGCTGGCCCTGCTCGGCGGCGTCGTCCTCACCGCCGTCCAGGGCCTCGCGGTCGGCTACTGGGAGGCCAACCCGATCGTGCTGACCATCGCCGCCGGGTTCGCGATCGGCGGCGGCGCGATCTGGTTCAGCGGCGGCACCCCGGTCAGCGCCGCGTCCGGCGGCTACGACGTCCTCAACGCGACGCCGCTGGGGCTGCCGCTCGCGGTCTACGTCCTGCTGGTGCTGGCCGTGCTGGCCGAGTGGATCCTGCGGCGCACCACCGCCGGGCGGCAGCTGTACCTGGTCGGGGAGAACCGCGCCGCGGCCCGGGCAGCCGGCCTGCCGGTGGGCCGGGTGACGGTGGTCGCCTGGGCGTTCTTCGGCCTGTGTCTGGCCGTCACCGGTGTCTTCCTGGCCGCTTTCAACACCAGTGCCACCACCAACCTGGCCGGGACGCTCACGCTGGATGCCATCGCCGCGGTCCTGGTCGGCGGCACCGCCATCGCCGGCGGGAAGGGCTCGGCGCTGCGCACGCTCGGCGGGGCCGTGCTGATCTCGGTCATCTCCGACGTCCTGCTCCTGCGCGGCTACTCGACCGGGGTGCAGATCCTGGTGAAGGGAATCCTCGTGCTCGCTGTCGTGGTCCTCGTCCATGTCCGGGGCCGGCGATGAGGCCCGCGCTGAGGCAGGAGCGGATCGTCCCCGCGGCCGCGTTGGTGCTGGTGGTGGTCGCGTTCGTGCTCACACCGCTGGGCACCGGCCTGCCGCTGACGACGTTCGACGTCTACAACGCCCTGCAGGGCTTCGCCCAGATCGGGCTGCTCGCGCTGGCCGTCGGCCTCACGATGATCGCCGGCGAGTTCGACCTGTCGGTGGTGGGCACCTACGCCGTCGGCGGGATGATCGCCGTGCAGGCCGGCCAGTCCTCGGCGGTGCTGGGGCTGCTGGTGGCGGTCGCGGTCGGTGCCGCGGTCGGAGCCGTCCAGGGCGCGCTGATCGCCTGGCTGCGGGTGCCGTCGGTGCCGGTGACGCTGGCCGCCTACATCGCGCTGCTCGGGCTCGCGTACGCGATCTCCGGTGGTCTCAGCGTCACCTTCACCAACCGGGCCGCGACCCTCTGGGTCGACCACACGATTGCCGGCGTCTTCTCTCCACGAAGTCTGGTCACGCTGGCCGCTTCGTGCTCGTGGCGGTCGTGCTCGGCGGCACCCGGCTCGGTGCGGAACTGCGCGCGATCGGCGGCGACCGCCGGGCCAGCCGGGTCGCCGGTGTCCGGGTCGAACGCAAGCTGATGCTGCTGTTCACCACCTCGGGCATGCTCGCGGCCCTCGGCGGCGCGCTGCTGAGCTTCGGCTTCGCCTCGGCGAATCCCGA
>NZ_JBEZGQ010001392.1:0-1778 GCF_040650095.1 Actinoplanes sp. NPDC048791
CGGCGGTGCCGCCGCCGTAGTGCTTCTGCACCTCCAGGCCGCCGAGGAAGCCGCCCAGCAGCAGCGCGAACGCGCCCAGCACCAGCGTGCCGCGATTCCACCAGCGCCGCGGGGCCGCCTTGGCGAGCGCACTGGCCAGGCCGTCGTCGCGGTCGTCGAACGGCTCCGGGACGGGCGGGACGGCGGACAGGACGGCGGTGTCGTCGGAAGAAGGGGTCACGGGGTCCTCACTCGTAGCGCAACGCGTCGATGGGGCGCAGCCGGGCCGCCCGGCCGGCGGGCAGGCCGCCGAAGAACAGCCCGATCGCGATGGACACGCCCAGGGCGAGCCCGATCGAACTGGGCACGATCACCGGTTTCACGCCGACGATCTCGAAGCTGCTGCCGATCAGCGCGGCGGCGACGCCGAGCGCGCCGCCCAGCACGCTCAACAGGGTCGCCTCGATCAGGAACTGGGTCAGGATCACCCGGCGGGGCGCGCCCAGGGCCTTGCGGATGCCGATCTCGCGGGTCCGCTCGGTGACGGTGACCAGCATGATGTTGGTGATGCCGATCCCGCCGACGAGCAGGCTGATCGCGGCGACGGCGCCGAGCAGAGTCGTGAACGTGTCGGCCGTCTCGGTCTGGGTGGCGAGCAGCTGCGAGGCGTTCTGGATCCGGTACGGCGTGGTGGCCCCGGCGGACACGTCGAGGCGCTGGTTCAGGATCGTGGCCACCTGCGACTGCACGGCGTCCACCCGGTCCGGGCTGCGCGCCTGCACCAGGATCGAGGTCAGGGCGCCGTACCCGGTGAGCACCTGGCGCACCGCGGACAGCGGGGCGATCGCGGTGTCGTTGCTGTCCTGGAAGCCGGTCGAGCTCTTCTCGGCCAGCACGCCCACCACCGTGAAGAGTGCGCCGCCGACGGTGACCTGCTTGTCCAGCGGGTCGGTGCCGGGGAAGAGCTCCTCGGCCGCGGTGCGGCCCAGCACCACCACCCGGCGGCCCTGGGCCTCGTCGTCGGCGGTGAAGCCGGCGCCGGTGCCGACCGGTGTGTTGGAGGACGCGAACCAGCTCGGCGTGGTGCCGACGAACTGGCTGACGTCGTGGTCGGTGCCCTCGTAGGTCAGCGTCGCGGCGGCGCTGACCACCGGCGAGACCGAGGCGACGTCCGGGGCCAGCGCCGGGTCGATCAGCGCGTCAGCGATGGCGGTGGTCAGCGCTGTGCTGGTGGAGCCGCCACGGCCGGCGCTCATCACGGTGATGGTGTTGGTCCCCAGCGCCTCGATCCGCTGGTTGATCGCCTGCGCGGAGCCGTTGCCGACCGCCACCAGCAGGATCACCGCCGCGACCCCGATCAGGATGCCCAGCATGGTCAGCGCCGAGCGCAGCTTGTTCGCCGACAGCCCCCGCAGGGCGAACCGGACGACCTCGTAAAAACTCATCGGCTGTGCCGTCCCTGCAGGGCGCCGACCGGGATCCGGTCCAGTGGCGACTGGCGTACGTCGGTGACGATCCGGCCGTCCACCAGGCGCACCAGCCGCTTGGCCCGGTCGCCGACCTCGGGTTCGTGGGTGATCAGCACGATGGTCCGGCCGGCCGCGCTGAGCTGGTCGAAGACCTCCAGCACGTCGGCGGTGGAACGGGTGTCCAGGTTGCCGGTCGGCTCGTCGGCCAGCAGCAGGGCCGGCTCGGTGACCAGCGCCCGGGCCACCGCGACGCGCTGCTGCTGGCCGCCGGAGAGCTGGTTGGGCTCGTGCCGGGCCCGGTCGGCGAGCCCGACGACCTCGAGGGCGGCC
>NZ_JBEZGQ010001393.1:0-1775 GCF_040650095.1 Actinoplanes sp. NPDC048791
CCTGGTGCTGGCGGCCGGCGGGGTCGCGGACGGCCGGGGCCTGGCCGCGGCGCTGATGCTGGGCGCGGACGGCGTCTGGGTCGGCACCCGGCTGGTGGCCACCCACGAGTCGGCCGCTCACGACGGCTACAAGGCCGGGATCGTCGAGGCGCCGGCCACCGGAACCGTGCGGACCGCGCTGTTCGGCCCGGACCGGCCGGACTTCAACCCGATGCGGGTGCTCGGCAACCGGGTGGTGCGGGACTGGCAGGACCGGGTGGCCGAGATCCCGGCGGACACCTCGGGGCTGCCGGTCATCGGGCACACCGAGCTGGGCGGGGTGCCGACGGAGCTGCGTAAGTTCTCGAGCTTCCCGCCCGTGCAAGGCCTGACCACCGGGGACCTGGACGAGATGGCGCTGCCGGCGGGTCAGGGGATCGGCCTGGTGGATGCGGTACGGCCGGCCGGCGCGATCATCGAGGCGATGACCCGGCAGGCCTGCGAGCTGCTCGAACGGCACCGGGCCCGGGCTCACGCCGGCTGACGGCCGGCGGCGGATCTAGGCTGGCGGGATGGAATATCGCACACTCGGCAAGTCCGGTCTCCGCGTCTCGGTGCTGACCATGGGGACGATGACCTTCGGCGGCAAGGGCGGCTTCGCCAGCGTCGGCTCGACCGACGTGGCGGAGGCCCGCCGCCAGGTCGACCAGTGCCTCGACGCCGGCGTCAACCTGATCGACACCGCCGACGTCTACTCCGACGGGGTCTCCGAGGAGATCGTCGGTGAGGTGCTCGCCGGCCGCCGCGACGAGGTGCTGGTCGCGACCAAGGTCCGGATGCCGATGGGACCCGGCCCCAACGACGCCGGCCTGTCCCGCCACCACATCATCGCCGGCTGCGAGGCCAGCCTGCGCCGGTTGCGCACCGACCACATCGACCTCTACCAGGTGCACGAGTGGGACGGCCAGACCCCGCTGGAGGAGACCCTCGAGGCGTTGCGGCAGCTGGTCACCGCGGGCAAGGTGCGGTACGTCGGCGCGTCCAACTACACCGGCTGGCAGCTGATGAAGGCGCTGGGCACGGCGGACCGCACCGGGCTGCCGCGCTTCGTCAGCCAGCAGATCTACTACTCGCTGCAGGCCCGTGACGCCGAGTACGAGCTGATCCCGGCCGCCGTCGACCAGGGCCTGGGCGTGCTGGTGTGGAGCCCGCTCGCCGGTGGCCTGCTCTCCGGCAAGTACCGCCGGGGCGTGCAGGCGCCGGCCGGCTCGCGGCAGCTCACCGACTGGAACGAGCCGCCGGTGCACGACCAGGAGAAGCTCTACGACACCGTCGAGGTGCTGGTGCAGATCGGCACCGACCGTGGCGTGTCGGCGGCCCAGGTCGCGCTGGCGTACCTGCTGGGCCGGCCGGCGGTGACGTCGCTGGTGATCGGGGCGCGCACTGCCGCGCAGCTCGCCGACAACCTGGCGGCGGCCGAGCTCGTGCTCAGCGCCGAGGAGAGGGCCCGGCTGGACGCGGTGAGCGCGCCGACGTTGCTGTACCCGTACTGGCATCAGGCGAAGACGGCGAGCGACCGGCTGTCACCGGCAGACCTCACCCTGCTCGGGCCGCACCTGGGGGACTGAGCCGTCAGCCACGGGCGCGCCGCACGATGGTCTCCTCACGCAGCACCAGCGAGCTCACCCAGGCCTCGGCGAAGTGCAGCAGGCCGCGCGCGCCCGCCTGCTCGAAGATGCGCCGCAGCAGCTCGGTGCGGCGCGCCGGCGGCAGGTGCTCACCGCCGGTCGTGCCGC
>NZ_JBEZGQ010001394.1:0-1775 GCF_040650095.1 Actinoplanes sp. NPDC048791
GGGCGGGCGGCTGAGGAGGCTGCGCGGGAGCGGGCGGCAGCGGCTGCGGCGGCGGAGAAGACGCAGGTCATTCCTATGCAGCGGCCCTGGCCGGGTAGTGACGATCGGCCGCATGTGGTGCCTGGCTTCGACGACCCCGAGCCGGTGGAGACGGCTGAGACGACGACCTGGTTGCATCGCGATGCCGTTCCGGAGGGGGATGCCGGGGACGTATCCGGTGACGTCGCCGGCTCGGCCTCGCGGCCGGTTGAGGTCAGTGAAGCGGAAGGTCGGGCGGCCGGCATCAAGGGCTCCGGTACCGATCGGAATGCGGCGGGTCAGGCGGAGGACGGCGCCGACACCGATCGGGATGCGGCCGGCCGGGCGGAGGAGGGCTCCGGCGCCGGCGTCGATGATGTCGGCGGTTCCGGTAGCCGGCCGGATGACGGCGCCGATGGCCGTGCTCGCCCGAGTGATGATCGGGGTCCCGGTAAGCGACCAGGCGAGGGCACTGACGGAGCTGTCTCGGTGTTGGCGGCGAGCTCGCCTGGGGTGGACAGCGGCTCCGAGCCGGACTCTGCGGCGGCCGATGAGGCAGCGGAAGCCTCGCGCCCGGAGGACGACGACGCGGAGACGACGGCGGACGTCACCGGCCGGCCGGCCGGCACGGATGCCGATTCGGACAGCACGGTCGTGATCTCGCGCAATGAGCTGCGCCAGGCGCTGCCCCAGCAGAGCACCCCCGCGGACGGCGAGAAGACCCAGGTCATCCGGGTACGCCGGGACGACGGACCGGCCACCTGACGGCGGACACGAAAGGGGGCCGGCACCGGATGATCCGGTACCGGCCCCGAATGGTCGGTGTGGCCTGTCAGCGAAAGGTCAGGGCAGGGTACGGGCGAGCGAGCAGACCGCCAGCAGGCGGTTGAGCACCCAGTCGTTCTCGGTCCAGTCGATCGGGCCGGCCGGCGGGCGCCAGCCGTGCTTGAACGCCGCGTCGCGGACACCCTCCGCGTAGGCGGCGAGGATGACCGCCGTCAGCGGGCGGACGTCCGACGACAGGCTGTCGCGGATGCCCGCGGCGTGCTGGTCGACGGTGGCGAGCAGCCCCGGGGACTGCGTCGCGGCATCGAGGCCGTCGGCGCCGACGGAGGCCATCAGCTCCTCGAGGCAGGCGTGGGCGGAACGCAGGGCAGCACGGGCGGCAGCGCCGCTGAACAGGCCATTCATAAGATGCAAAGGTAGGGATCGCGGGGTAGCCAACGGTGTCCCCGATCGGTGCAGCTCGGTTGAACTCGCGCCGGTGGGGAAAGCCTGAACCGGACCCAGCGGCCAGGGAGGCACGGATGGTGGACGGCCCGGACAGCGAGCACCGGCGGCCCGACGGAGTGGACGACGTCACGGTGGAGGCGCTGGGCAAGCTCAGCGAAGCCCTGGAGACGGTCGAGCGGGTGCGCGGGCACCTGTATTCGCTGCACCAGCTCGTCGGCGAGGCCGATTTCAAGCTCGACGAGGCCGTCTCGCTCTTTGTGCAGGCCGGGCAGCCCAAGCTGGCGGAACGGATCGCGCAGGAGCTGATCGGGCGCAACGTCGTGCCGGGGCACTGGACGTTCCAGCTGGTCGAGGAGTTCGACGACGGCTACTACGCCGAGTTCCGCGCGCTGGAGAAGGACGCCCGGGATGAGCTGGCCGGCGGCCGCCGGCACCTCTATGAGGCCGAACTGAAGGAACGCCGACGGACCCGGGGGCGTGCCGGCCACGAGGCCCGCTGAGGAGGACCACGCGTGAAAGGTCCC
>NZ_JBEZGQ010001395.1:0-1770 GCF_040650095.1 Actinoplanes sp. NPDC048791
GGCCGCCCGGGCGGGCGAGCTGCACGACGGCGAGCTGGTCCTGCTGGCCGGCTTCGGCGGCGGCATGTCGGTGGGCGCGGCGCTGCTGCGCTGGTACGGCAACTAGCGGCTCAGTTTCGCGCCGAGGAAGAAGATCCCCGGCTGCCCGCTGGTCTCGAAGCCCGCACTGCGGTTGCCGCGCAGGGCCGAGCCGGTGAGCGTGAGGGTGCCGGTGCGGTCGTTGCTGACGAAGAAGATGGCACCGCCACCCTCGTTGGCGTGGTTGTCGCGGATCACGGTGTCCCGGACCGTGACGGCGAACGCGTTGCCGTCGGTGTAGATCGCCCCGCCCGAGCCACCGCCGGGGGTGCCGCCGCGGGCCGGGTTGGCGCCCCGGCCGACCGCCTTGTTGCCGGTGAAGACGCTGTTCAGCACGGTCCACGAGACGCCGATGCTGCTCAGCGCGCCGCCGTTGGAGCAGCGGCCGCCGGTGAACGTGCTGTGCACGACGTACACCGGTTGCGACTGGGAGAGCACACGGATCGCCGCGCCGCCGAGGTCCTGGCCCGTACCGTCGCAGCGGTTGGCCGTGAAGCGGGAGTTGACCACCTTCAGCCGGCCGCCGCGGACGAAGATCGCGCCCCCGCCGCCGCCCTCGGCGGTCTCGCCGGTGGCGTCGCCACCGGTGAAGGTCAGGTTCTGCACGGTGAGCCGGGGCGTGGCCTGGTCCTGGCAGTGCGAGGTGGTGAAGCGCTGGGCCTCGTCGCAGGTGTTCTGGTAGAGGATGCGCCGCTTGCCGCCGCCGCTGAGGGTGACCCGGCCACCGCCGTCGAGCACCACGGCCGGACCGTGGTCGTTGCGGACCTTGGCCGTGGCGTGCATGGTGATCGTCACCGGCGCCGGCCCGCAGTCGAAGGTGATCACCCCGCCGGCCGCGACAGCCGCCACCACGGCGGCCGACGTGCAGCTCGCGGGTGTGCCCCGGCCGACGACCCGGTCGGGCTTGCGGGTGTCCTCCGCCCGGGCCACGGCCGGCACCGCGGCGTCACCGTCGGGGTTGCCCGGGCTCGGCAGCGGCCGTGGCGGCTTCGGCTTCGGGGTCGGCGAGGCGGACGAGGGTGCCGGGGCTGCGGCGGCTGAGGGGGCCGCGGAAGCCGGCGCCGGCGCGGAAGCCACCGGGGCCGGCGCTGTGGGCGGGGTGTCACCGGTGCAGCCCGCCAGGGTGAAGGCGCAGGTCACGGTCAGGGCGAGGGCAAGCGGGAAGCGCACCGCACGATGCTAAGTGGCAGCATGACTGCGGAACAGCCGGGCCGGGTTGTCGATTCGCGGCCGGCTGAAACGTCGCAGTGGTGATCGGGCCCGCACGGGGTCCCGCGCGAACGGAAGACCGACATGGCGAAGTACCTGGTCCTGATCTACGGCGACGAGCAGGAATGGGCGAACACCGGGCCGCAGGAACGCGCCCGGATCGAGGCCGGCCACCGACGGTTCGCGGCCACGGCCGGGGCCGCGGTGACCGGCGGGCACGAGCTGATGCCGCCCGGCACGGCGACCAGCCTGCGGCAGGGGCCGGCGGGGCCGACAGTCACCGACGGCCCGTTCCTGGAGAGCAAGGAGGTGCTCGGCGGCTTCTACGTGCTCGAGGCGGCCGACCTCGACGCGGCGATCGCCCTGGCCGGCCTGCTGCCGGAGGTGGCCGCGAGCCACAGCGGGGTGGAGATCCGGCCGATCCGGGAGAACAACTGACCCCCGAGGGCGTCCGTGAGGCCGTCGCGGACGCGCACCGTCGCG
>NZ_JBEZGQ010001396.1:0-1767 GCF_040650095.1 Actinoplanes sp. NPDC048791
CGGCGATGAGACCGGCCACGGCCGTGCCGTGCCCGACACAGTCCTGGCGCCCGGTCGCGTCGCCGTGCAGGAAGTCCCGGCCGGCGGCGACCCGGTCACGCAGCTGCGGGTGGGTTGCGTCCACGCCGGAGTCGATGACCGCGACGCGCACGCCGGCGCCGGTGGCGAACGGGGCGAGCCGTTCCGGGGCGAACAGCTGCGTCTCGTACGGCTTGGCCGCGCTGACCTTGGCCGGGCCCGGCAGGGTGGGGCAGACGAAGGCCCGGGCCTGGGCGGGCGCGGCCGGCAGCAGCACGGCGGCCACCCCGGTCAGCGCACCCAGCGCCGCCGTCACCCTGTGCAACCTCATCGCCACTCCCCCGCACCACGACCGGCTTGGATGTTACCGAGCCGGGCCCCGCGGCGGTGACCCGGAGGCTGTGAGCACCGGCTCGATTGACCGGTTCCGGCGCTCGCCGCTAGGTTGTGGGGACCATCTGCGGCGTCGTGAGGGAAACCGGTGGGAATCCGGTGCGGTCGCGCCACTGTGAACGGAGCCCTGCGGGGTTCCGTGAGTCAGGACGCTCACACGTACGCAGGCCTGTTGAACGGGACGCGTCATCCCGGTAGGAGGTCTGACCCAGTCATGTCGAACAACACTCAGTCGGTACGCCCGCTGAACCCGCCCGCTATCTCACCGCGGGTGCTCTGGACCGCCGTCGGCGCGGTCACCATGCTTCTGCTGCTGGCCTACCTGGTCGCCTTCGACCAGGGCGCGGTCTCGCAGAGCGGTATGTACCTGCACGAGCTCATGCACGACGGCCGTCACCTGCTCGGCGTGCCGTGTCACTGAGCTCGGCCCGCACCACCCCCACCTACGGCGCCATCCTGCTGCGGGGCCTGCTGGCCGGCCTGATCGCGGGTCTGCTGGCGGGCGTGTTCGCGTACGCCACCGGGGAGAGCCGGATCGACGCGGCCATCGCCATCGAGGAAGCCGCGGCCCACGCGGAGACCCCGGGCGCGGCCGACGACGGTCACCACGACGAGGAGCTCGTCTCCCGCACCGGCCAGAAGGGCGGCCTGTTCCTGGCCACGGCCCTGTACGGCGTGGCGATGGGCGGGTTGCTCGCGACGGCGTACACGTTGCTGCGCCGGCGGTTGCGCACCTCCAGCGACTCCCGGGCGGCCTTCGGGCTGGCCGGGGCGGCCCTGCTCGGCATCGTGCTGGTGCCGTTCGTGAAGTATCCGGCGAATCCGCCCGCGGTCGGTGATCCCGCGACGATCAACCAGCGCACCATCGGCTGGCTCTCGGTCGTGGTGATCGGGGTGGTCGCGGTCTGGGCCGGGGTGCTGGCGTCCCGCTCACTGCGCGCGGGCGCGCCGGAGTGGCTGCGGGCGGCGGCGGCGCTGGGCGGTTTCCTGGTGGTGGTGGCGATCGGGTACGTGCTGTTGCCCACGTTCGACGAGGTGCCCGACACGTTCCCGGCGAGCCTGCTGTGGACGTTCCGGCTGGCCTCGCTCGGCACCCAGGTGACGTTGTGGTCGGCGCTGGGGCTGGCTTTCGCGGCGCTGCTGGACAGGCTGGCCAAGCGGGTGCCGGCCGAGCAGTCCGGGGCCGTGACCGTGTGAGCGGTGTGCGGCTGCTCGCCGCCGCGACCACCCCGGCGCTGCGCCGGGCGGTCTTCGCCGGCGACGCCGACGATCTCGATGCCCGGACGGCCGGGTTGGGGGGGCTGGGCAGGATCACGTCGATGTCGGCGTACCGCTCGACCAGCCGGCGGACCGCGG
>NZ_JBEZGQ010001397.1:0-1766 GCF_040650095.1 Actinoplanes sp. NPDC048791
TGGAGATCCCGGTGGACCGGCTGCACCGGGCCGACGGTGCGGCGGCGATGAGCCGGCTGCTCGACGCCGGGCCGCGGGCGGATGCGGTGTTCTGCTTCAGCGACCAGCTGGCGCTCGGCGCGATGCAGGTCGCGCTGGCGCGCGGCCTGCGGATCCCGCGGGACCTGGCGGTGGCGGGCTTCGACGACGTCGAGGACGGCCGGTACGCGACCCCGTCCCTGACCACGATCTCCCCGGACAAGGAAGCGATCGCCCGCGAGGCGCTGAACTGTCTCGCCGACCGCCTCGGCACCCGTCCCCCTGACCGCCCGGCCCGCCGCATCGTGGCCGCGCACCACCTGGTGATCCGTGACAGCACCGGGTCAGGTGACGGCCAGTAGGACGGCCTGCTTCTCCTCCGCGGCGGCGAGATAGAACGCCTGCAGGCTCAGGAAGTTCGGCAGCAGGTAGTTCGCGAAGTCCTCGTCGTCCCAGACCTGGGGGTAGATCCCCTCCGCGAGCAGGGCGGCCGGATCGAAGCGGGTCCGTAGCGAGTCAGCGGTCACCTCGCGCAGGGCGGCGGCGACCAGCTGGACCCGTTCCGCCGGCAGGAGCCGGGCCGGGCCGTAGCCCAGATCGTCGCCGACCGGATCGCCGCCGAGCACCGCTTCCCCGGCGCCCGGGGAGGTCTCCCAGGAGCTGCCGGTCAGCAGGAAGTGGATGCCGTGCCAGGCCTTGTCGAGGTCGAAGACGTCATCCTCGCGGTCGAGAAGGCCGGCGGTCAGCGACGGATCGGCGGTCAGTTCCGCCACCTGCTCGGCCGTCAGGCGGCGGCCCTCGAAGATCATGCCCACGCCCGCAGTCTGCCAGAACCCCGCGACCAGTCCCGCTGCCTGACCAACGCCCGACCCGGCCCGGCCGATCGCTCAGAGCGCCGTCTGGTAAGCCAGCACCCCCCGGTTGACCGCGGTCATCGCCTTACGAGCCGTCTCCCGCACCCCCGGCGTGGCCGCCGAGGCGTCCCTGAGCTGCGCCAGCAGATCCAGCACCTGCCGCGCCCAGCGCACGAAGTCGCCCGCCGGCATGTCCGTCTCGTAGTTGTTGCCGCTGGCCAGCACCCGGGCCAGCGGTTCCCCGCGCGCCCACCGGTACATCGGCCAGACGAAGCCCGGATCCGGCTCCCGGGTCAGCGACAGCCCGTGCGCAGCCTCGTCGGACTCGATCTCGGCCCACAGCTTGTGGCACGCGTCCACCGCCGCCGTCGTGGCGCCCTTGGGCACCGACGCGCGTTCGTCGCCCTCGCGGCGGGACTCGAACAGCACCATGGACACCGCTGCCGCCAGCTCCTCCGGGGCCAGCCCCTCCCAGACTCCCCGCCGCAGGCACTCCGCGACGAGCAGGTCGGCCTCGGTCCAGATCCGGCCCAGCATCCGGCCGGCCTCGGTCACCTCGCCGTCGCCCGACAGGTAGCCGCGGCCGGCGAGCACCGCGCAGACCTGGTCGAACGTGCGGGCCAGGGAGCCGGTGCGCCCGGCCACCTTGTCGCGCAGCGCGTCGGTGTCGCGGGACAGGCGGTGGCGGCGCTCAGCGAAGCGGGCGTGCTCCTCGCGGTCCGGGCAGGCGTGGCACGGGTGCTGGCGCATCTGCACCTTGAGCAGGGCGATCTCGGCGTCCTCACCGGGTGCCGCCTTGCCCCGGCCGCGCCGGCCGTTGCCCGAGCCGTGCCGGTCGAGGCCGGTCGCGCTGACCGTGGCGGCCAGGTCGCGGCGGGCGCCCGGCGAGCGGGG
>NZ_JBEZGQ010001398.1:0-1762 GCF_040650095.1 Actinoplanes sp. NPDC048791
GCTGGGCCTCCGCGGGCAGCAGGGACCACTGCAGGGCCAGGGCGTAGGTGGTGGCCGCGTCACCGAGAACGCGGCCGGAGCTGGTCACGTACTCCCGGCCGAATGCGGCCCGGACCTGCCCGGCCAGCAGGTCGTAGTGCCGGGCCCCGGCGGTGTCGCCGAGCAGCTCGGCGGCCCGGGCCACGATCTCGGCCGACCGGGCGAGGTGCGCGGTGGCGATGACGTCGGGGTCGGCCTGCGCCTGGAACGGCGAGTCCGGCGGCGCGGTCGGGTCGAGCCAGTCACCGAACTGGAAGCCGCCGGACCACAACCGGTCCGGACCGGCCAACTCGGCCATCCGGTCGACCCAGGCGCGCATGCTGGGCAGCTGCCGGGCCAGCAGACCGAGATCACCGGTACGCCGGTAGAGCACCCACGGCACGATGGTGGCCGCGTCGCCCCACGCCGCGGTGGCCGGACCCGGTTGCCGGATGACGTCCGGGATCACGAACGGCACCGAGCCGTCCTTCTGCTGCTCGGCGGCGAGGTCGGCGAGCCAGCTGCCGAGGAAGCCGGCGCTGTCGAACAGGAAGCTCGCGGTGGGGGAGAAGACCTGGATGTCGCCGGTCCAGCCGAGCCGTTCGTCGCGCTGCGGGCAGTCCGTGGGTACGTCCACGAAGTTGCCGCGCATGCCCCAGACGACGTTGTCGTGGAAGCGGTTCAGCAGCGCGTGCGAGGACTCGAACCAGCCCGTACGGCGCAGGTCCGAGCCGATCACCACCGCCTCGACGTCGTCCGCGCTCAGCTCGGGCACGCCGGTCACCTCCGCGTACCGGAAGCCGTGGAAGGTCAGCGTGGACTCGCACACCGTCTCGTCCGGTCCGGCCAGCAGGTAGGAGTCGGTGGCCCGGGCGGTGCGCAGCGGCCGGACGCCGAGCTCCTCGTGCTCCAGCACCTCGGCGTGCCGGACCACCACCTCGTGACCGGCGCCGAGGCCGCGGACCCGCAGCCGGACCCGGCCGACGACGTTCTGGCCGAAGTCCACCAGCGTCCGGCCGGCCGGTGAGCTCCACACCCGCTGCGCCGCGAGCACCTCGGTGACCCGTACCGGTGGGCCGTCCGGCGCGACCAGCCGGCCCAGGTCCGCGTCGATCACCTCGACGGTGTCCGTACGCCGCTCGCCGGCCCGCAGGTCGGTGCGCTGGCCGTCGTAGAGGTCGTCAGCGAGCACTCCGCTGTCGGTCGCGCGCCACGATTCGTCGGTGACGAGCCGATGCACGGTGCCGTCGGCGGTGGTCACCTCCAGCTGGGCCAGCAGTGCCAGCCGGTCGCCGTAGAGGCCGCGCCGGCCCTGGAAGCCGAGCCGGCCGCGGTACCAGCCGTTGCCCAGCAGCACGGCGAGGCGGTTCTCGCCCGGCCGGACCAGCCCGGTCACGTCGTGGCTCTGGTAGCGCAGCCGGTGCTGGTAGCTGGTCCAGCCCGGGGCCAGCTCGTGGTCACCGACCCGGGCGCCGTTGAGCTCGGCGGTGTAGAGGCCGTGCGCGGTGGCGTAGAGCCGGGCGCTGACGATGCCGTCGGGCAGGACCACGGTCCCGGTCAGCACGGGGGCGGGCATGCCCTCGCCGCCGAGCGTCGCCGGGCTGATGAAGCGGGCGGTCCAGTCGTCGATGCCACGCTCGACGACGGCCGGGGCGCTCCAGCCGCTCCACTCGTCGTCCGCGCCGCAGACCCGGATCCGGACCTGCGCCGCTTCCCGGGCGGCCAGCGGCGCGGCCGGCCATGG
>NZ_JBEZGQ010001399.1:0-1756 GCF_040650095.1 Actinoplanes sp. NPDC048791
GCGAGCGCACCCTCCACCCCGGACTCGGCGAAGGCGGCGGAGACGACCACGAGACCACCCGCGCCGGCCGCGGCCGCGTCGGCCACGGCGTCCGCGACCCCTTCCGGCGGTACGGCGATCAGCGCCAGATCAACCTCAGCCCGGGCCTCCACCGCCGATCTGTACGCGGGCAGCCCGGCCACCCGTTCCGCGCTGCGATGCACGGGCACGATCGTTCCGGTGTAACCGCCGTCGCGGATGTGACCGAGGATCGCGGCGCCGATGCCCTGGCCGCTGGCGCTGGCGCCGTACACGGCAACGGCGCGCGGATGCAGCAGCCGCGCGATCGACCGCGACTCGGTGCGCTGCTCGCGGCTCTCCTGCACCTCGCGGGACTTCTCCGTGGGGGCGATCGGGAAGCCCAGGTGCACGACGCCGTCGGCGTACTTGCGCTGGACCTGGTAGCCGAAGTCGCTGAAGACCCGCAGCATGCCGCCGTTCTGCGGGAGGACCTCGGCGACGAAGCGGGTGATGCCGTTCTCCCGGGCCGCGTCGGCCAGGTGCTCCAGCAGCACCGAGCCGATCCCCCGGCCCTGGTGCGCGTCCTCGACGACGAAGGCCACCTCGGCCTCGGGCGACTCCGGGCCCAGCCGCTCGTAGCGGCCGACTGCCATGATCCGCGGGCCGCTGACGATGACGAAGGCCTCGCGGTCGTGGTGGTCGACGTTGACGAAGCGGGCCAGGTCGCGTTCCGGGATGCGTGGATAGGGAGAGAAGTAACGCAGGTAGCGGGTGCGGTCGCTCATCCGGGAGTGGAACTCCACGATGGCCGGTGCGTCCTCGGGGCGGATCGGGCGCAGATGAACGGCGCTGCCGTCGGAGAGCAGCACGTCCGCCTCTCTGGTCACCGCATTCCCCTCTCAGTCCCGGATGTCCTGCGGGTCCAGCCCGTGCAGCGGGAACACCGCCCGCCGGGTCGCCATGATGGCCTTGTCGACCGGGTCCGGCGTGGTGCCCGGCTCCCAGCGTTCGACCGGCGGGGTGGTGCCGTCGGTCAGCGTGACCGGCACGTCCGCACCGGGACGGCGGTCGGCGGCGAGCTTGCGCCAGGCCGGCGGGATGGCCGTGCCCGGATCCAGCGCCTCGCCGGTGGCCACCGCCAGCAGATGGGTCCAGGCTCGCGGTACGACCTCGACCAGGGCGTACCCGCCGCCGCCGGTCGCCACCCAGCGGCCGTCGCAGAGCTCGTCGGCCAGTCCGCGCAGCGCGATGTAGGCGGCGCGCTGGCCGTCGACCGACAACCGCAGGTCGGCCAGCGGGTCGAGCCGGTGGGCGTCGGCGCCGCACTGGGTGACGAGGATCTGCGGCGCGAACGCGCGCAGCACCGACGGCACGACGGCGTGGAAGGCCCGCAACCAGCCCGCATCGCCGGTGCCGGGCGGCAGGGCCAGATTCACCGACATGCCCTCGGCGCCCGGCCCGCCCGATTCCTCCGGATAGCCGGTGGTGAAGGGGAACAGCGCCAGTGGTGTCTCGTGCAGGCTCACGGTGAGGACCCGGGGATCGTCGTAGAAGGCCGCCTGCACCCCGTCGCCGTGGTGCACGTCGACATCCACGTACGCGATGCGCTCCGCACCCAGGTCGAGCAGCCGCGCGATGGCGACCGCCGGGTCGTTGTAGACGCAGAAGCCGGCCGCCCGCGCCGCCATGGCGTGGTGCAGCCCGCCGGAGACGTTGACCGCCCGGGTGGCCGCGCCGCTCCACACCGCCTCGGCCG
>NZ_JBEZGQ010001400.1:0-1755 GCF_040650095.1 Actinoplanes sp. NPDC048791
GCGGCGACGCCGGGCAGCTTGCGGACCCCGGCGGTCACCCGGCCGGCCACCGACGAGACGGTGTCCTTGCGCGGGCCGCGGATCACCACCAGCAGCGGACCGTTGGCGCCGGCCCCGAAGGCGGCGGTGGTCAGGTCGTACGCGACCCGCTGGTGGGAGCCGGCCGGTGCGGTCCCGTTGTCCGGCAGCGCCAGCCGCATGTCCCGCACGGGCACACTGAGCACGCCCAGCCCGCCGACGACCACGATCACCACCGGCACCCGGAACCTGGTCACCCAACGGGCCCAGGTGAAGCCGAAGCCGTCCTCGCCCGCCTTCCGCGCATGCACGCCCCGGTTGCGCAGACCCCGCGGCAAGATCCGGCCACCGGCGAAGCCCAGCATGGCGGGCAGCAGCGAAAGCGCCACCAGTACGGCGGTGAGCACGGTCCCGGCGGCGGCGAGACCCATCGCGGTGAGGAACGGGACCCCGACCAGGCTGAGCCCGGCCAGCGCGATCACCACCGTGGCGCCGGCGAAGGTGACCGCCGAACCCGCGGTCGCGGTGGCCCGGGCGACCGACTCCTCGGCGGCCATCCCCGCGGCGAGCTGGGTCCGGTGCCGGGAGCCGATGAACAGCGCATAGTCGATGCCCACGGCCAGGCCGAGCATCAGCGCGAGCACCGGAGCCGTCGACGACACCTCCGCCACGGCCGTCACCAGCAGCAGCCCGCACATGCCCGCGATGACCCCGATCAGGGCGGTCAGCAGCGTCATCCCGGCCGCCACCAGCGAGCCGAAGGTGACCACCAGGACCAGGGCGGCCACCGCCACCCCGATCACCTCGGTCGCGCCGATCTCCGGTCCGCCGCCGCTCACCCCGCCCGGAACCACCCTCGGGCGCTGGTCCGTGCCCTCGGACGCCAGCTTGTCGAAGGCCTCCCGGTCAGCGGGGGAGAGGTCGTCCGCGCCCTTGGTGTACTGCACGCTGATCAGGCCGATCGTGCCGGACCGGTCGATCCGCGCCGAGGCGTAGGGATCCACCACGGCGACGACCCCGGGCAGCTTCGCGGCCTGCGCCACCACGTCGGCCACGGCGGCCCGGGTGATCGGGTCCGCCAGCCGGGCCCCGGCGGGAGCCTGGACGACCACGGTGAGCGCGGCGCCGCCGGCATCGGGCAGGTCCCGCTTGAGGGCGTCCAGGGCCTCCTGGGACTCGGTGCCCGGGATGGTGAAGGTGTCCACCGTCTTGCCGCCGAGGGTCAGGGCACCGGCAGCCAGCAGGAGCAGAATGAGCGCCCAGAGGCCGGCGACCAACCGCCGGCGCCGGAACGAGAAACGGCCGAGGCGGTACAGCAGCTGGGCCATGGTGACGCTGTCCGATCTGCGCTGACAGGCATGTTTGTCCTGGTCAGCGTAGCGATCGGAGCGCGCCGGGGCGGCGGATCAGGCTCAGCGGGGGCGCTGGCCGCGGGAGGTGGTGCCGATCTCGGGCTCGGGACGGCGTACCCCGGCCTTGCCCGCGGCCGAGTTGGTCGCGAAGCGGGCGGCGGCCCGCCGGACGTGGGCGGCCCGGGCCGTGAGGTCGGTGGTCGGCACCTCGGACAGGTCGGCTTCCTCCTCGGCCCGCGCTTGTTCCGCCGCTGCCTGCTCCGCGGCGGCTCGCTCGGCGGTGGCGGCCTGGTCCGCGATGGCCTGTTCGGCGGCTTGCTCCTCGGCCGTGGAGACCAGGCTGGCGATCCGGGCGGCCAGGTCGGCCGCGCGGGACGCGAGATCC
>NZ_JBEZGQ010001401.1:0-1752 GCF_040650095.1 Actinoplanes sp. NPDC048791
GGCCCTGGACGCCGGCCTGCAGGAGCTGTCCGACACCGACCGGGACCCCCGCCGGGCCGTTATCGCCTGCTGGGTGCGCCTGGAGCAGGCCGCCGCCGCGGCCGGCACGCCCCGGCACGCCGGTGACAGCCCCACCGACCTGGTCGCCCGGCTGCTGGCCGAGCAGCGCCTCGACGCCGGCGTGCTGACCCCGTTCGCCGCGGTCTACCGCCAGGCCCGCTACGCCACCCACACCGTCGACGACCAGATGCGTCAGCAGGCCCGCTCCGCCCTCGAACGGCTGCGGGTCGACCTCGGCGCCGGGGTCAGCTCATGAGCCGCGAGCAGGACGGCGGGCTCGAGGACCTGTTCGGCAGCCGGCCGGCCGAGGTCATGCTCCCCGACCCGCCCGAGGAGGAGGCCGAGAAACCGCGGTCCCGGATCGGCTGGGTCGTCCGCAACCTCCTGCTCGTCGCGGTCGCCACCGTCGTCACCGTGGCGGCGCTGCGGTCGCGCGGCATCAATGTCTCCATCCTGCTGATCGTGGCCGCGTTCGTCGCGCTGCGGCTGCTGATGCTGGCCGTGTCCGAAGTGGCCCCGCCGCCGCTGCCCAGGCCGGCGACCCGCCGCGGCGAGGACGAGGGTGACTACCGATGGGCCGGCACCGATACCCTGCGGGCGGCGGTACGGCGCTGGGAGCAACGGCTGGAGTGGTCGCAGCACGACTTCGAGAGGTTCTCGCGTAACGTCCTGCCCGTGTTCACCGAGCTCGCCGACGAACGCCTGCGGCTCAAGCACGGGTTCACCCGCGCGTCGGATCCGCGGCGGGCCCGGGAGCTGCTCGGCGAGCCGCTGTGGGAGTTCCTGGACGAGCCGGGCCGGCGCTCGCCGAAGCCCCGTGAGCTGTCCACGTACGTCGAGGCACTAGAGAAGATCTGAGAAGGGTGGTTCGGTGACGGACGCGAGCGTGGAGGCCCTGCCGCCGTACGAGGTCGGCAGGCTGGCCGGCGCTGTCCTGGACTCGGTCGGCAGCGTGGTGGTCGGCAAGCGGGAGTCCCTCGAGCTGGTGCTGGCCGGCATCCTGGCCGGCGGTCACGTGCTGCTGGAGGACCTGCCCGGGCTGGGCAAGACGCTGACCGCCCGCTGCTTCGCCCAGTCGCTCGGCCTGGACTTCCGCCGCCTGCAGTTCACCCCCGACCTGCTGCCCGCGGACGTCACCGGGTCCTTCCTCTACGACCAGCGCAAGGGTGACTTCGCGTTCCGGGCCGGCCCGGTCTTCACCAACATGCTGCTCGCCGACGAGATCAACCGGACGCCGCCGAAGACCCAGGCCGCCCTGCTGGAGGCCATGCAGGAGAAGCAGGTCTCCGTCGAGGGCGTCACCTACCGGCTCGACCCGCCCTTCCACGTGCTGGCCACGGCCAACCCGATCGAGTACGAGGGCACGTACCCGCTGCCCGAGGCCCAGCTCGACCGGTTCATGCTGCGCGTCTCGTTCGGCTACCCCACCGAGGACGAGGAGTGGGAGGTGCTGCGCCGCCGCATGTCCCGCCGCCAGGAGGAGTCGCAGCTGGCGCCGGTGGTCGACGCGCACCGGCTGATGGCCATGCAGGCCGCGCTGGAGCAGGTCGTGGTCGAGGACTCGATCGGCCGTTACATCGTCGCGCTGACCTCGGCGACCCGCGAGCACGACCTGCTCCAGCGCGGCCTGCATGGCCATCAGCCGGTGCGCGTCGACCACCGGCGCCAGCTGCGACTCCTCCTGGCGGCGGG
>NZ_JBEZGQ010001402.1:0-1752 GCF_040650095.1 Actinoplanes sp. NPDC048791
TCGGCGGCGAGCTGCGGCGCCACCGGCTGCGCGGCGGGATGTCACAGGAGGACCTGGCCGCCCGTACGGGGCTGAGCGTGCGCACCATCCGCTACCTGGAGTCCGGCCGGGCCGGGCAGTCCCGGCCGGAGACGCTGCGGCTGCTGTCCGTCGCCCTCGGCCTCGACGGCGCCGACCGGGACCGCTTCTACGCCGCCGCTGACCGCGGCCGTCGCTGATTGCCGCTTGCCTGCCGGGTCCTTGCCTGTCCCCCGGACCCACCCGGAACCGACGATGGAGGCCAGCCGCAGCCGGCGGCGCGACGGGGGGCGGCGGCTGCGGACGCGTCACCACACGGGGAGGAATCACGATCATGACCACAACACGGTGCGGGGCACGGATCGTGGCGGGGCTGGCGATGACGACGGACCTGACCACGGTGACGGCGGGCTTCGTGGGCGTGCAGGCCGCGTCGGCGGTGCCCTCCAACTGTTCGGTCGGCGGGTCCGGCAACGTCGGCTGGGCCATCTGCACCTCGGGCACCGGCCAGTACCAGGCGGTGGTGGGCTGCGACGTCTGGCTGGGACGCGACTACACCCGCAAGGGCGCCTGGCGGGCGGTGGGCAGCGGCGAGCAGAGCATCGCGGCCAGCAACTCCTCCGAGGGTGCGTACAACAGGCTCAACGCCTTGGGCCCGCTCTGAGGACTGTGGCCCGGCCCCACGGGGCCGGGCCACAGTCTCTACGCTGATCACCATGACCGGCCTTCGCGATCGTTTCCGGGCCCTGCACGAGTCCGGCACCTTCCTGCTGCCGAACCCGTGGGACGCGGGCTCGGCCCGGCTGCTGGAGAGCCTGGGCTTCCCGGCGCTGGCCACCACGTCCTCCGGCCTCGCGGCCGGCTTGGGCAAGCTCGACCAGCAGGTCACCCGGGACGAACTGGTGGCGCACGTCGCGGCGGTCACCGCCGCGGTGCGGATCCCGCTCAACGTCGACGCCGAACGCTGCTTCGCGGACACCCCGGCGGGCATCGCCGAGACGGTGGACCTGCTGGCCGACGCGGGCGCGGCGGGCATCTCGATCGAGGACTACGACCCGGCGGCGGACCGGGTGGAGACGCTGGAGGCCGGCGCCGAGCGCGTCGCGGCGGCCGCGCAGGCCTGCGCCCGGCTCGGCATCGTGCTGACCGCCCGGGCCGAGAACTACCTGTACAGCCATGAGGACCTGGACGACACGATCGCCCGGCTGAACGCCTACCGGGCCGCGGGCGCCGACGTGGTGTACGCGCCCGGCCTGCGGAACCCGGCGGACATCGGCCGGCTCGTCCAGTCGGTGCCGGCCCCGGTCAACGTGCTGGCGCTGCCGGGCACGCCTACGGTCGCCGAGCTGAGCGAGCTGGGGGTGCGGCGGATATCGACCGGTGGGGCGCTGACCTGGGCGGCTTACGGGGGTCTGCGGGATGCCGCCCGGGAGCTGCTGGAGAGCGGCACGACGACGTTCCGGTCCCGCGGCCTGACCGGCGACGAGATCGAACAGGCCTTCGGGGCCCGCTCCTAGCGGAGGTGTCAGGTGTGAGGTTCCGGCCGGCAGTTCACTCGTCCGGGTGCCCGGTCAGGCCGAGCAGCGGGCCTGCTCGCCGGCGGCGGGCCGGGTCACCGAGGATCTCCGTCGAGTCGGTCACCTGGTCGATCGTGCCCGGCAGCGTCCCGATCGGACCGCCCCGGAGCCCGCCCAGCCGGTCGACCAGCGCCCGGACCTCCGGCTCGGTGATTTC
>NZ_JBEZGQ010001403.1:0-1750 GCF_040650095.1 Actinoplanes sp. NPDC048791
GCCGGGCCGGGGTCGAGCCGCCCGGCAGCGGCCGCAGCTCGCGCTGCTGGTGGTCGACGACGTAGATCACGACCGCGTCGGCGCCGACCTGGGGCGCGACGCGCATCGCCATCTCCGGCAGGTCCTGCGGGCGGGCGTGATGGGCCTCCTGCAGCAGGTGTCGCAGTGACCCCAGCCCGCTCATTCCCGACCCCCTCGCCGTTCGCTCAGGTGATCGTTCCCAGGAGACGCCTTGCTGAATCCCGGTGGTCAGGCCAGCGGCTTACCGCCGGTCACCGCCAGCACCTCACCGGTGATGTAGCTGGACTCCTGCGAGGCGAAGAACACGTACGCCGGGGCCAGCTCGGCCGGCTGCCCGGCCCGGCCCAGCGGGGTGTCCTGGCCGAAAGACCCGACCTTCTCGGCCGGCATGGTCGCGGGGATCAGCGGGGTCCAGATCGGCCCCGGCGCCACGGCGTTGACCCGGATGCCCTGCTCGGCCAGGCCGGCGGCGAGCGCCCGGGTGAACGCCACGATCCCGGCCTTGGTGGTGGCGTAGTCCAGCAGCTCGGGGGTGGACTGGTACGCCTGGATCGACGCCGTGTTGATGATCGTGGAGCCCGGCCGCAGGTGCGGGACGGCCGCCCTGCTCAGCCAGAACATCGCGTACAGGTTGGTCTTCATCACCCGGTCGAACTGCTCCGTGGTGATGTCGGTGATCCCGCCGGGCTGGGCCATCTGGTACGCCGCGTTGTTGACCAGGATGTCCAGCCCGCCGAGCTCACCGACCGCCTGCTCGACGAGCGCGGTGCAGTGCTGCTCGTCGCGGATGTCGCCAGCCACGGTGACCGCCCTGCGGCCCGCCTTCTCGACGAGCTGGGCGGTCTGGCGGGCGTCCTCTTCCTCGTCCGGCAGGTACGCGATGAGCACGTCGGCGCCTTCGCGAGCGAACGCGATGGCGACCGCGCGCCCGATCCCGGAGTCGCCCCCGGTGATGATCGCGCGCTTGCCGGTGAGCCGTCCGCTGCCCCGGTAGCTGTCCTCGCCGTGATCGGGCTCGTCGTCCATCTGCCGGGTGACGCCGGGGTGCGGGATCTGCTCGCTGTCCTGCTGCTCGGGACCCTTGAACTGTCCCTGCGGGTCCTGCTGGGCGTACTGGTCCTCGGGCACGGTGCCATCCTTTCGACGAAGCGGATGACCGCGGTTTCCCCCGGGATGCAGCGACTATGCGCGAGTCCCGGAACTACCGACCGACTGCCGGACCACCCGGCGCGCCCAGCGCATCCGCTCGGCCGCCAGGTCGGGGTGCTCGCCGAACTCGTACGCCATCCGGGCCGAACAACCGCGCGGCCCGTCCTGCCGCAGCAGATCCGTGACCGTCCGGTCGACGGTCGCGGTGTCCTTGACGTCCGCTGCCTGCAGATCCGAGGCGAACAGCGCTTCGGCGCGGGTGACGTCGTCAGCGGACTCCTGCATCTCCTTCACCTCCTTTCCCATTCTGTGGTTCAACTGTGCCCCGGCATCGGCCAATCCCCACGCAGCGGTGAGGGCAGACACAGCACCGCGGGCGTAGCGGGGGCCGGACCGGGTAGGTCGCAGGGATCACCGTCCGGGAGGTAGTGCGATGTCCAAGCCCCTGTCCGAGCAGGTCGTCGTGATCGTCGGCGCGTCCAGCGGCATCGGCCGGGCGAGCGCGCTGGCCTTCGCGGCCCGCGGCGCCAAGGTCGTCTGTGCCGCCCGCGGCGTGCAGGCCCTGGACACTGTGGTCGGC
>NZ_JBEZGQ010001404.1:0-1748 GCF_040650095.1 Actinoplanes sp. NPDC048791
CACGGCACCGCCAACGCGGGAGCACGGCACCGCGGATACGGGAGCACGGCACCGCGCGCGGGTACGGCACCGCAGACGGGGTGCACTGCACCGCCAACGTGGGTGCACGGCAACGCACCCGCGCGCACGGCACCACAGATGCGCGCACGACACCGCGTGCACGGCACCGCCGATACGAGAGCACGACACCGCGCGCACGACATCGCCGACGCGGGAGCACGGCACCGCATACAGGGCGGCACAGGATCTGGGAGGAGTGGGGTCGGCGCGCGGGCGGCGGGACGCAAGCCGCACAGGGCTCGTGTGGTGCGGGTAGACCTCGGTAAAAATCGGCCCCTATGGCGGCCATCTTTCACCAAGATCTCGCGCCCCCACCCCGAAAAGCGACAAGCGGCGCAGCAAACCGGACAAGGCAGGCGGCCGTCGGCGGAAAGGGCGACACCCCGGTCAACCCCGGCCGGGAGGGCAGCTCACTCCGTGGCCAGCTTGGCGCTGAACCCGAGCAACGCCGCCCCCGTAGCCGCATCGAGCATGCGCCGAACCCGCCGGCGAGCCAGCACCCGCCGAGCCCGCGCCAACCCAGCCACCACCAAGAGCAGATACAGCAACGACAGCACAGCGTGACTCAACGCCAGCGCGAGCAGCGCCCCCAGCGGCGCGTCCGGGCCCAGGAACTGCGGCAAGACCGCCAGGTAGAAGACCAGCACCTTCGGATTCGTGATGTTGGACAGGAACCCCTGCCGCCACCCCGCCCCCGACGCCTCGCTTCCAGCTTCGGCATAGCGACCGGCCAGCGCCGACCGCAGTGCCTGGATGCCCAGGTACGCCAGGTACGCGATCCCCGCCCACTTGATCGCCTGGAACACGGGCTGCGCCCGGGTCACGAGTGCGCCCAGTCCGGCCGCCGCGGCCAGGCCTTGCACCGCGTTGGAGCTGGCCACTCCGGCCGCACTCCATGAGCCTCGGCGGCGCCCGCCGGCCAGGGTGTTCTTGGTGATCACCGCGAAGTCCGGGCCCGGCACCAGGACGAGCACGATCGCGAAGATCAAGAATGATCCGTACGTCGACCACGTCATCCACCGACCGTAACCCCGCCGCCGTCAGAGCGCCCGGTAGTACCTGACCTGGGGCAGCGCGGTGAAGCCGGCCTTCTCGTACGCGCGGCGGGCCGGTGCGTGGCCCGGGTCACCACCGGTCCCGATCGCCACCAGTTGCGCTCCCGCCGCTCGCGCCTGCTCCACGGCGTACGAGATCAGCGCGTCCGCGATGCCCTTGCGCTGGTGCGCCGGGTCGACCGCCAGCATCTCGATCTCGCTGCCGCGGTCCGCATCGTTGAGCACCAGAGCGACGAAGCCGACCGGCTCGTCGCCGGCAGTGGCCACCCACGTGGTCGCGGCGTGTTCGGTGCACACCTTCGCCACGTCGCGGGCCTGCGACGACAGCCAGTCCGGGTAGATCCGGCGGTAGATGTCCTCGCCCAGCACAGTCTCGAAGGATGCGAAGACCGGCGCCCATGCCCGCAGCGACAGCCCGACAACGGCGTCGATGTCCGCGTGCGTGAGCGCCCTGATCTCGATGGTCATGAGGATGAGACTGCCAGCAGCGGGTCCGGGTGCAGGGAGGACGGCAGTCCACGCCGCGCGGGTTCGTGATCCGCAGCCGCCCGGGAAAGGCTGAGTCGCATGAGGCCGGACGGTGGAGAGCCCGGATGAAGCGTGGCCGCGGGCGGTTCCGCCGGCCGGCCGAGG
>NZ_JBEZGQ010001405.1:0-1747 GCF_040650095.1 Actinoplanes sp. NPDC048791
TCCGCGCCGACAGCGTCGTCGGGGCCCGCTGGCTGCAGCGGGACAAATACCTGCGCAATCAGACCGTGTACGGCGCGGCCGCGAATCTGTGGCTCACCGGCATCAACGCGCTCGCCGTCGTCTTCCTGGTGCGTGAGCTCGGGGTCAGCACCACCACCGTCGGGCTGTTGTTCGCGGCGGTGAGCCTCGGTGGGGTCGGTGCCGCATCGCTGACCCCGCGGCTGGTCCGGCGGCTCGGCGGTGCCCGGGCGTTGGTCGCCTGCAAGACCTTCGGCGGCGTGGCGTCCGTGCTCGTCCCGTTCACCCGGCCGGGCCTGGGCCTGCTCGTCTTCGTGGCCGGGATGCTCGGCGTCGCCGCCGGCGCCATCGCCGGCAACGTGGTCGGCGCGAGCTTCCGGCAGGCGTACTGCCCGCCCGGCCTGTTCGGCCGGGTACTGACCAGCATGCAGTTCGTCAACTTCGGCGCGATCCCGGTCGGGGCCGTGCTGGGCGGCGCGCTGGCGGGCCCGCTGGGCGTCCGCGGCGCGATCATGCTGATGGCCATCGGGTACGCCGCCAGCGGCCTGATCCTCGTGCTGGGCCCGTTGCGAGGCCGCCGCGACCTGCCGACCGCGGCGGCCCTCGCCCAGTAGTTGCGCTAGAGGGGCACGACGTCCGCGACCACGCAGGCGATGTTGTCCGGTGCGCCGGCGTGCATCGCTTCCTCGATCAGCAGCCGGACCGTCTCCTGCGGATCGTGCCCCGCCGTCAGCACCTCCGCGATCCGGCCGGCCGGCACCACCGCCCACAGGCCGTCCGAGCAGAGCAGATAGCGGTCGTCCTGGACGGCGGTGCGCACGGCGACATCGGCCTCGGCGGCGGCACCCAGCGCCCGTACCAGCAGTGGCCGCTGCGGATGGGTGACAGCATCGGCGGCGCTCAGCTCTCCGGCGTCGACCAGCCCCTGGACGTACGAGTGGTCGTCGGTGAAGCGGGACAGCTCACCACCGCGGACCAGGTAGGCGCGGGTGTCCCCGATGTGCGCGACGCCGATCCGGGTGCCCGACCAGAGCAGTGCGGTGAGGGTGGTGATGGGCCGCTCGTCACTGTCCGCGCCGAGGGCCAGCACGGCGGCGTCAGCGTCGCGGACGGCGGCGGTCAGGGTGCCGAGCAGGTCCCCGGTGGCGGGCAGAGAGCGGAAGACGTCGACAGCTGCCGCCGCGGCCCGGTCGCCCGCCGGCCCCGAACCGTCGGCGACGGCGAGCAGGGTGCTGCCCGCGTACGCCAGGTCCTGATGGTTGTCGCGGACCTGGCCGATCTCGGAGCCGGCGGCGAAGCGCAGGCCGAGCGGGTGGGTTTCGGACATGGTGGTCCCCTTTCCGGTGAGGTGATCGGTGAGGAAGCCGGCGAGCCGGCGCCGGGCCGCGAGTTCCGCCTCGGCGTGCGCCATGTGCTCGCCGATCGCGGCGGCCAGTTCGGCGCCGGGCAGGTCGCAGACTTCCTTGATCCGCGCCAGCGGCATGTCGATGCGGCGCAGCCAGGCCACCAGGCGGGCCCGGTCGAGCTGGGCGGGCGCGTAGTAGCGGTAGCCGGAGTCCGCGTCGACGGCGGCCGGGCGCAGCAGGCCCACGTCGTCGTAGAGCCGCAGCGCCTTCGGGGACAGCCGCGCGGCCCGCGCGAACGCCCCGATGGTGAGGAACTCGTCTGCCATGTCCATCACCGTGGACCTTGCCCCACGGTGAAGGTCAAATGAGAGGGGGCCCCGCAC
>NZ_JBEZGQ010001406.1:0-1744 GCF_040650095.1 Actinoplanes sp. NPDC048791
GCCGAGCGCGTGCAGCACCGTGGCCACGTTGAGCCCCTTGCCGCCGGGCCGCTCGGCGACCGTCGTGACGCGGTGGGTGCCGTGCGGCACCAGCGCGTCGACCTCGTACGTGAGGTCGAGCGCCGGGTTCAGGGTGACCGTGACGATCATCGGCTCAGCAGGCCTGGTAGACGTAGGTGCCGCTGCCGGGCGCGGTGACGTCGACGTCGCGGCGTACCACCGAGACGCTCGCGCCGACCGCCGTGCAGGCCTTCTTGAAGGCGCCGCTGGTGTATTCGATGACGATCAGGTTGGCGCCGTAGACATCGGTGTAGGCGTCGCATTCGCCGTACCGGCCGCATTCCTCGGCGATCGCGAAGTCGAGCCCGGCCGCCTTGCCCCGGCCCTCCAGGGTCGTCGTGTTCTTCTGGGCGATGGCGAGCCCGGCGCTGTGCGCGTGCGGGGCGAGCAGCCGCAGGTACGCCACCGCCTGGTCGCGGGTGAGCAGGCCCGAGAACCGGTCGTACGTGTCGATGTTGTCCGGCTCCACCGCCTGGAAGCCCTTGGCGGCGCACCCGTCGATCCAGCCGTTGACGATGGCCGCCAGGGCGGTGCGCTTGGCCGGGGTACGGATGTCGAGCACCATCTCGTCCCAGGCGCCGTCGATCACGTACCGGCCCTTGGCGTCGCGCAGCAGCAGGTCGTCGTGGTGCTGCTGCCACCAGGTGGCCTCCTGCGGCTGCACCTGGAAGGCGTTGACATAGCAGATGTTGTAGAGCCCGGCGGCCGGCGCGGCCTCGCGGTCGCGGCTGACGACGCGCACCCCGGCGGGCGGGGTGTAGGCCTGGCCGATCTGGTAGTCGAAGGTGGCGTTGACGGGCGGCAGCGTGTAGGCCGCGGCGATCCGGGCGGTGGTGCCCGCGTCGGCGTGCAGGCTGAACCCGACGGCGACCGTGAGGGCGGCCGCTCCGGCGGCGATCCAGCGGCGAACGGTACGGGTGATCACGACTGAGACTCCCGGCGATGCTCAGGGATCTGCCCCGCCTCGGGTGCGGTGCCGGCCACCCTGGCGCAGGAGGTGCCGGGCTGGGTACCGGCTGGGCTCGATCGTTGTCAGCGATTCAACTGATCGAACGCACAGGTGTCAATAGTCGTTTGTGCGCGTATGGTGCTGTCGGGCCGCTTGCCAGGGGCGGAAAACGGCAAGTGTGCAATTCAGATTGTTCATTTGGACAGTGGTCGAGGCAGCGGAGGACTTCATGGACGTGCTCGTGGTGGGCGACGCCAACCCGGACCTGGTGCTGCGCGGCGACGTACGCCCACGCTTCGGTCAGGCCGAGCAGTTGCTGACCGGCGCGGACCTGGTCCTCGGCGGTTCGGCGGCGATCACCGCGGCCGGCTGCGCCCGGCTGGGCCTGACGACGTCGCTGCTCACCGCGATCGGCGACGACGTGTTCGGCGACATCACCCGCGAGCGCCTCACCGAGCGGGGCGTGGCACTGATCCAGCCGCGTACGGCGACCGGCCTGCCGACCGGGCTCAGCGTGATCCTCACTCCGCCCGAGGACGACCGGGCGATCCTCACCCTGCCGGGCACGATCCCCACGCTGCGGCCGGAGGACGTCACCGACGAGCACCTGGCCGCGACCCGGCACCTGCACGTGGCGTCGCTCTACCTGCAGCCGCAGCTGGCGGCCGGGCTGGCCGGCGTGTTCGAACGGGCCCGGGCGCGCGGGGTCGGCACGTCGCTGGACACCAACTGGGA
>NZ_JBEZGQ010001407.1:0-1742 GCF_040650095.1 Actinoplanes sp. NPDC048791
CCGCCCTCGAGCCAGCGCTGCCGGCCCGGGCGGGCCGCCTCGGCCTCGGTGATCTCGCCGCGCAGCAGCCAGTCCCAGCCGAGGACGGCGTAACAGTCGAGGATCAGCCCGACGTCGAGGAAGCGGTCGCGTTCGGCCAGCACCTGGCGCACCCGCTCGCCGGAGTCGGCGCCGCTGCCGTGCACCGCGATGGCGGTCATCCAGTCGATGCGGGCGAGCAGGGTGGGGTCGCCGAACTCGTGGGCCTGCCGGACGGCGGCCGCGGTGATCCGGTCGGAGGTGCGCTGCAGTCCCAGCATCCGCAGGGCGAGGGTCAGGCCGACGAGGTCGCGGGCCCGTTCCGGGGTCCGGCCGAGCCGGCTCGTCGGGTGGATGAACCGCAGGCCGTAGAGCAGTGACCGCAGCGGGCGCAGGGTACGCACGCTGCCGGAGCCGCCGTAGTGGTAGAGCGTCGTCTGCAGCCGCAGCCGCTCGCGGTAGGCGCCCTTGGCGGTGCCGTAGCCGAGCCGGGTGACGCCGATCAGGCAGCCCACGAAGAACAGCCACATGCCGGTGAGCGCGGCCAGGACCGGGTTGCGCGGCAGCGGGCGGCCCAGCTCGGCCAGGCCCTGCTCGACCGCGCGGACCTGCGCCGCACCACCCCAGTTGCTCTCGTGCACGCGGGCCAGGTGCAGGTGCAGGTGGGCCCGCGCGATCCGGTCGGTGGTCCCCTCCAGGGCGGTGGTCAGGGCGGCGATCGCCTCGTCGAAGCGGCCGTTCTGGTGGTACGCGACCCCGAGCAGCTGGTGGAACTCACTGTCTACGGTCAGGCCGCCGGTCTCGGCGGCCTCGGCGGCGTACTCCAGGAAGGTCAGCGCCGTGTCGGGGGCGTGCTCGGCCAGCGCCCGGGCTCCGGCGGCCTGTCCCGCGCGCAGCATCCGGGCCGGCTCGTAGGAGGGGTCGCCGAGCGCGCAGTGCCGGGCGAGGGCGTACACGTCGGCCCCCTCCTTACGGTCGAGCACATCGGCGATGCGCTGGTGCAGCCGGCGTACCTCGTCGTCGGGCAGGCCGTCGATCAGCGCGAGGCGGATGCTGTCGTGCACGAACCGCACGGTGCCCTCGCGGTGCTCGACGAGGCCGCGGCGGGCGGCGTCGGAGAGGACGTCGAGGACCCGGCGGCGGCCGACGCCGGCCACCTCGGCGACCAGGCCGGGGGCGAAGGTGGCGCCGATGACGCCGGCGAGCTGCAACAGCCGGCGGTTCTCCGGGGCCAGCGTGCCCATCCGGCGCAGCAGCAGCTGGGCGGAGTCGGCCGGCAGGGCCAGCTCCTGCACGCCGGCGGTGTCCACCCGCCAGACGCCCCAGTCGGGGGTCAGCAGGCCGGCGTCGATGACCGCCCGGGCATAACCGATCGTCGCGAACGGGTTCCCGCCGGTCAGCACGGCGATCGCGGTGGCCCCGCGCTCGTCGATCCGGACCCCGCCGGACAGGGAGCTGATCAGGTCACCGACCGCCGCGGCGCTCAGCGGCGCCAGCGTGATGTCGGTGTCGGGGCCGGGCTGGAGGCGGTTCAGGACCATGGCGGCCGCGGGCGCGCCCTCGTCGTCGTTGCGGGCGGTGGCCACCACGAGCAGCGGCACCCCGGTGAGCCCGGCGGCGAGCTGCTCGAGCACCCGGACGGTGCCGTCGTCGAACCACTGCACGTCGTCGAGGTGCAGCAGCACCGGGCCGGTCGTCCGGGCCAGGCCGGAGAGCAGGTCGGC
>NZ_JBEZGQ010001408.1:0-1742 GCF_040650095.1 Actinoplanes sp. NPDC048791
CCGCCCCACCCCGCCCAAGGACGACCCCGTCCTCCGCGCGGTGGGCGGCGACGCCCTGGCCACCGACGGCCTGATCATCCCGCGCGGCGCCCCGAGGCCGCCCGCCCTCACCGCGACCAGCTGGCTGGTCGCGGATCTGGACACCGGCGAGGTCCTCGGCGGCTGCGGCCCCCACGTGTACGGCACCCCCGCCAGCGTCCAGAAGTTGCTGCTCGTGGCCACCGTCATCGACAAGATCGACCCCAAGCAGGTTGCCACCATCACCGACGGGGATCTGGCCATCGAGCCGTACAGCTCGGCTGTCGGGTTGCTCAAGGGCGGGAAGTATCCGGTCAGCACGTTGTGGCTCGGACTGCTGCTCAACTCCGGCAACGATGCGGCGAACACGCTGGCCCGGCTCGGTGGTGGCCGGGGTGGGCTGCCCGCCACCGTCGCCGCCATGAACGCCGAGGCGAAGCGGCTGGGTGCGTACCAGACGCATGCCGTCACGCCGTCCGGGCTGGACGGGCCGGGGCAGTTCACCAGCGCGTACGACCTGGCCCTGATCGCCCGGCAGTGTTTCGCCAAGCCGGACTTCCGCAAGTACGCACTGACCGAGCGGGCGCAGATCCCGGCGCAGAAGAAGTTGAAGAAGGGCGGCTTCCAGATCCAGAACGAGAACAAGCTGATCTACAACTATCCGGGGGCGCTCGGCGGCAAGACCGGCTTCACCAAGCTCGCCCGGCACAGCTATGTCGCGGCGGGTGGTTGGGCGGGAACCCGTACGAGCGCGGGTGTCTGGTGATGTCGGGCAGCCGGACCGGCTGCGGGTCGGTGATCAGCAGGCCGAGGACGCCGCGGCCGTGCGGGAGGTCGCCGATCTTGGCGTGCGCGGCCGGGTCGATGCCGTAGGTGATGAAGTCGGAGAGCTGCCGGTCGGTGCCGATGATGCCCAGCGCGCCGTAGCGGGCGCCGGCCAGCGCGCAGGCCGACTCGACGATGCGCTGCAGGGTGCTGCGCAGGTCCAGGTCGGTGCCGATGCCGACCACGGCGTCCAGCAGAGCGCGCAACCGTTCCCGGCTGGTGACCACCTCGCCGACCCGGACCAGCATCTCCTGCAGCAGCTCGTCGAGCCGGACCCGGGACAGCGGGGTCAGTCCCAGCGACGGCTGCTCGTTACCCTTGGGCGCGACCATTCGCTGATGCTATCGAGGCGACGGCGGCCGGAGGCGTGACCAGCACCGGGCAGCCGCCGTGGTGCAGCAGATGCAGACCGGTCGATCCGATCAGGGTGTTGACCACCGCGCTGTGGGTGGGGCGCCCGAGAACCACCAGGCGGGCGGTGTACGACACCGCGACCAGCACAGCGCCGGCGTCGTCCGGCGACACCACCGCCTCCGCGTCCACCTGCGGATAGTCGGCGCGCCAGGGGGCCAACTGCTGCTCGAGGCGCTCGCGGGCGGCCGCGTCGAGGGTGGCGATGCCGTCCCCGGCGGCCGGGATGTCACCCACCCACAGCGGGGTCGGTGGGGCGTAGGTCCGCAGCACGGCGAGCGGGGCCCCGTGCCGGGCCGCCGTCGCGAACGCTTCATCCAGGACCGCGTCGTCGGTCGCCGAGCCGCAGACCCCGGCCACGATCGGCCCACGGGCCGCGTCGGCCCGGCCGCGGGCGATCACCACGGGCACCCGCGCGTGGGTGGCGACCTGCTGCCCGACGGAACCGAGCAGCAGGCTGGTGAAGCCGCCGCGACCCCGGTGCCCGA
>NZ_JBEZGQ010001409.1:0-1740 GCF_040650095.1 Actinoplanes sp. NPDC048791
CCCCGCCGCCTCTCCCCGGCCGGCTTGGCCAACGGGCGCTGGGGGCCCGGTTGGGGATCGAACCGGGGGCGGGCCCACCCGCCGCCGTTCCTGGGCCCCGGCGGATGGCGGCTTAACGGGGGCGTCGGCCGCCGGCCGGGGAGTTCATCGTGGACAGGGTCCAGGAGTCCAGGCGGCGCAGCGCCACCCGGCAGGTGGCGCGTACGGCGCCGAGGTCGAGACGCGGCATGATCCGCTCCCTTCCGTTCGGTGTCGTGTTTCTGTCACTTCGCGGTCGCGCCGCCGGGGTTGGGTGGCGCGCCACGGGCCGGCACAGCGCCGGGCCGGCCCGTGCTTCCAACCGTGACATCCGGGGTGGCCATGATCCGTGGATACGCGACGTGTCCCTCGCCACGGTCACAGTGAGTGAGGGCAAGATCAACCGGCGTCGCGCCATTCTTCGTTGCTTTCCTCAGCTGGCCATTAAGAATGGCTTAAATTCCGTGGCGGGCCACAGTGCGGAAACAATGAGAGCCGTTCATGAATGGGGTACCGCCGCGGCCGCCGTTGTCACTCAACGTCAATTGCCAAAAACCTTCGGTTTGCCCGGGCCGGAGAATGAACCGCTGGGCGTCCGCCTCCGTACTGTCTGTCGATGGAACTCTTCCGGCGGGCCGCGGCGCCGGGACGGCTCCCGGGGTCGGGGGACCCCCAGGGCCGGATGAAGCGCTCCCGCGGGCGGTAGCGCGCTACGCAAATCCGTGGTTACCCTTCCAACCAGTACGGCGGGGAAGGGCTACCGGGCGCGGGTGGGCGTGCGCGGCGGCGAGGACGGGGGGCACGGATGCGACAGCGGGCCGGCTCGGCGCAGCCACTGTCGTGCCCCTCCGCGGGTCGTGCCGGGGTGACCCGATGAGCTTCGAGGACGACGAATACTGGGAATCGGAGTACGACGACGACCCGAAACGGCCGTACGCGGACACCACCGCGACCGCCCGGGATCCGTACGCGGATGCAGTCGCGGCCCGCTGGGGCGCTGATACCCGCCGTCCCCCGACCCGCGCCCGATACGTCGAAGAAGACGAATTCGACGACATTCCGGAACCCCCGCAAAAGCCGGTGAACGCCCTCGATCCGGGCATCGACGAGCTGGCCGAACGCCGCCGTCAGCGCCGCCAGGACGGCTACCAGCGGTCACCGAACCGCGACAAGCGCATCAAGCAGGCCTTCGACGGTGAACGCCCCAGCTGGCTCGACGACCCCGCGTTCGCCCCGGCCGACCTCGACGCCGCCCCCGTCTCACCGCCCGGCGCCGAAGGCTGGCAGCGCCGCAGCCTCGACTTCGACGAACTCGAGTACGACGACCGCGACTTCGACGAACGGGACTGGGAAGAACAGCGGCGCTACACCGCGTCCCGCCGCTCCCGGGTCATCGAGAGCTGGGACGACGAGCCGATCGACGAGCCGGTGCGCCGGGGCCGCCGCGACGACGTGCCGCAGCCGGTCACCGGCCGCGCCCGGGTGTCGCCGCCGGTGCCGGACGAACCCGAGGAAGAGGTCGTGGCTGACCTCTACCGCCCGCGGCGTGACCAGGACTTCGACCCGCTCGTCGACGACCTGCGCGAGGAGGACCTGCTCCCGTACGAGCGCCGGCCGGCCCCGGGGCGGGACCGTCGGCCGTCGCGGACCACGTGGGATCTGCCGGCTGCGTCCGTACCGGATGAGGAGTCGCGGATCGCCCCGGCCGAGCCGTGGTCCGAC
>NZ_JBEZGQ010001410.1:0-1734 GCF_040650095.1 Actinoplanes sp. NPDC048791
GATCAGCCCCAGGCCGGCGTCCAGGGCCGCGACCAGGTCCTCGGCGGTGCGCGCCTCCGGCCGGCGCGGCTCCCGGCGGCCCTTGCGGTTGCCGCGGCGGCTCAGCGTCTGGCGCAGCAGCGCCCAGACGACCAGGCCGATCACGATGACGCCGACGATGCCGAGGATCACCAGGGCGACGGTGCCGGTCCAGTCGGGCAGGTCACCGCCGGCCTTCGACGGCTCCTGCGAGGGCTCGGCGCGGGCTTCCAGCGAGGGCGGCAGCAGCGGTGCGGCCTCGATGCTGGGCGGGGCGTCGGGCTCGAACCGGTCCAGCTGGGGAGCCGAACGGGTGGCCGCCAGCGAGGCGAGAAAGAGCAGCGCGAGGACGGCGGCCAGCGGCCACCAGCGACGCAGTGCGGCGAGATCCAACACTCCCGGCCTTAGGTCGTCCGTGCACGGCGGAAAATCGGCAGAGTCCGCATCATGCCAGGCCCGCCAGGTCTTTGGCACGGCCGAGGACGTCGTCGAGCATGGCGGGGGTGAGCCGGCCGGTGAACGTGTTCTGCTGGGAAACGTGGTAACAGCCCAGCAACTCGGGTACGCCGGGCTGGCTGACCTGGGCACCGTGGCCGAAGGCGGGACGCGGGACCGGCGGCCGCAGGCCATAGACAGCGGTCATCGCGGGCCACCACGCCGCCCAGGCGAAGGCGCCGAGCGCGATGACGACGCGCAGCGTGGGCCGGATCAGATTGAGCTCGCGGTGCAGCCACGGCGCGCAGGTGTCCCGTTCGACCGGCAGCGGTTTGTTGTCCGGCGGGGCGCAGCGGACGGCGGCGAAGATCCGGGTGTGCCGCACCGCCAGGCCGTCGTCGGCCGCGACGCTGGTCGGCTGGTTGGCCAGCCCGGCCCGGTGCAGCGCGGCGAAGAGGACATCGCCGGAACGGTCACCGGTGAAGATGCGGCCGGTGCGGTTGCCACCGTGGGCGGCCGGGGCGAGACCGAGGATGGCGATGCTCGCGTCACCGGGCCCGAACCCCGGGATCGGGCGGGCCCAGTAGGTCTGGTCACGGAACGAGGCCCGTTTGACCCGGGCGGCCTCCTCACGCCAGGCGACCAGGCGCGGGCAGGCGAAGCAATCGGCGACGCCGGCGTCGAGGACCGGCAGGTCGGGCGCGGCGGCCGCGTGCTGGGCGACGTCTTCAGGGGTACGGCTGGGCACGGCTCCAGCACAGCACTGCGCGGGACGGCGGGAGCAGCCGGGGTGGGGCTCCCGCCGTACCGGGGTGGGTCAGGCCTTCGGGCGCAGGCAGAGCAGGTAGCCCTTGCCGGCGGTGCTGCCGTAGACGAAGTACTCCTCGTTCTCCTTGAAGAACTTCTCGCAGGACTTGCTGCTGGTGTTGCTCTCGCCGTCGACCCGGCCGACCACGGTGAACGCGGCGTCGGCCGAGCTGCAGTCGACGACCTTGGCGTCGGCCTCGGTCTCCTCGTCGACCTTCACGTCCTCGGAGGAGGCGACGCAGTCACCGACGGCGGCGTCCTTGGCCTTGTCGCCGAAGAAGGCCTCGCGAGCCACGGCGATGATGACGAACACGACGATGGCGCCGAGGATGCGCAGCGCGATCCGGCCGAACGCGCTCTTCTTCTTGGGCTCGGGCGGGAAGGCGGCCGGGCCACCGAAGCCCTGCTGCGCCGGGTCCCCGTAGGGCTGGCCGGGCACGGGCTGGCCGGGGCCGGGCTGGCCACCGGCCGGCG
>NZ_JBEZGQ010001411.1:0-1734 GCF_040650095.1 Actinoplanes sp. NPDC048791
GGGGGGGGGCCTGTGGTTCCCCCCCCGGTACTCCTGCGGGCTCATGCCGCGCTCGCGTTTGAAGGCCGCGCCCGGGCGCACCAGCAGCGTCGGCAACGCGTCGAGCAGCCGCCGGCTCACCTCGCTGCGCAACTGGTAGGTCCCGGTCAGCAGCAGGGTGCTGCCGTCCGGTCCGTCGCCCCAGGTCCGGCCGCCGGCGTCCACCGTGGCGGTCCGGTCGGGGCCGGCCAGCGTGGTGCACGTCTGTCCGGGACCGATCAGCGTCTGCCACGGCGTGCCCGGATCGTCGGCGACGGTGTAGTGGCCCGGCCCGCGGACCAGCGCCACGTCGTACGGGTGCAGCAGCACCGGCTCCCCGTCGTCGGGCAGCACCCAGGCCGACCCCCGCACCAGCGTCATCACGGTCAGCGGCGCCTCGTCCTCGATCCGCAGCGCGTACGGCGGTTCGAGCAGCGACCGCAGCAGGAACGCCCCCCGCGCCCGCGGCCCGTCCAGCAGCCCGGTCAAGGTGTCCACCCGGTCACCGTAGCGCCACGTCCCAGACGCCGGTGGCCGCCGTGGCCCGCGCGTAGTCGGCGAAGTCCCGCGGCGGGCGGCCCAGCGCGCGTTGCACCCCGTCGGCCAGGCTGGCGTTGCGACCGTCGGTGATCATGTGGAACAGGTCGCCCAGGTCCTCGGGCAGGCCGTGCTCACGCAGCACCGCGGTGAACTCCTCGGGCCGCAACGCCACGAAGCCCAGCGGCCGGCCGGTGGCCTTGGCGATCTCGGCGGCCGCGTCGGCGAAGGTGAGCAGGCGGGGGCCGGTCAGCTCGTAGGTCTGCCCGGCGTGCCGCGCGTCGGTGAGCGCGGCCACCGCCACCTCGGCGATGTCGTCCGCGTCGGTGAACGGCTCGGCGGCGTCGCCCACGGGCAGCGCCAGCTCGCCGGAGAGCACGGCGTCGAGCAGGAAGCCCTCGCTGAAGTTCTGGTTGAACCAGCTGGAGCGCACGACTGTCCACTCCAGACCGGAACGGCGCACGGTGTCCTCACTGAGGAGCGCCTGCGGTTCACCGCGCCCGGAGAGCAGGACCAGCCGGCGTACGCCGCGGGCCGCCGCCCGGTCCACCAGGGCGGCGACCGTCTCCGCCGCACCGGGCAGCGCGAGGTCGGGATAGAAGCTGAGGTAGGCCGCGTGGACGCCGTCGAGGGCGGCGTCCCAGGTCTGCGGCCGGTCCCAGTCGAACGGGGGCTGAGCCGAGCGCGAGCCGAGCCGTACGGGCCGGCCCTGCCGGGTGAGCAGGGACGCGATCCGCCGGCCGGTCTTGCCCGTGCCGCCGAGCACCAAAGTTGTCATGTCCTCAGTCAACCGCCGCCTGCCGGGACGGGCCATGGTCCGGAGTCGCCCGTCCATACGCGAGCGTCCACAGCAGCCGATCAACTTTCGTACGGGGCACGGAAAAGTTTTGATCGCACATGGAGAACTTTCTTCATATCGAGCCTTTCCTTTGTCCCGCGCCCTGGGCTAGCGTCGCCTCACGTAACACGGAAGACACATGGTGTTAGCGGAAGTACGTCTCTGCCTGCGATCGGAAGGGATGCCGTATGCGCACGGGAATCTGGTTGATCGGCGCACGCGGCTCGGTCGCCGTGACCGCCATGGTCGGCGCCACCGCCCTGCGGGCCCGCCTGGTCGAGCCCACCGGCTGCGTCACCGAGCTGCCGCAGCTGCGCAGCGCGGCCCTGCCCGGCTGGGGC
>NZ_JBEZGQ010001412.1:0-1731 GCF_040650095.1 Actinoplanes sp. NPDC048791
CTCGATCACCCGGCCGCCGGCGCCGGTCGCCGAGCCGACGGGCTACTCCACCCGCGACAACCTCGCGCTCGCCCCGCAGACCCAGGTGCATCAGCGGGTCGTCGAGGAGGACCAGCGCTACCAGATCACCACGCTGCACCCGACCACGTACCGCGAGGCGCGCACCATCGGCGAGCACTTCCGCGACGGCGTACCGGTCATCATCAATCTCACCGAGATGGATGAAGGGGACGCCCGCCGGCTTGTTGACTTCGCCGCCGGGCTGGCTTTCGGTCTGCGCGGTACGATCGAGCGCGTGACCAACCGGGTTTTCCTGCTCTCACCGGCCAACGTCCAGGTCACGGCAGAGGACAAGGCCAAGATCGCTGAGGGCGGTTTCTTCAACCAGAGTTGACCCTAACGAGGGACCCGCCTGACGTGCTGTCGATCGTGTTTCAGATCATCTATCTGCTGCTCTATGTGTTCTTCCTGACCCTGCTCGCCCGGTTCGTCCTGGGTGCGGTGCTGCAGTACGGGCGTCGGTGGCAGCCGGGCCGAGGGGCGTCGGCGGCATTGGAATCGGTGTGGAGCGTCACTGATCCACCCCTCAAGGCGTTGAGGCGTGTGATCCCACCGCTTCGAATTGGTACCGTGAGTTTGGACCTGGCGTCCCTGGTCCTGCTGGTTATCCTGTTCGTGCTTTTGAACTTCGTGTTAGCGCGTCTGATCATCGCGTTCGCGTGACAGCGTCCGCCTGATCGACTGCGCCCCACGCGGCCGCAACTGACCCGAGGAGTTTCGATGCCGCTGACCCCGGCGGACGTGCACAACGTCGCCTTCAAGAAACCCCCTATCGGCAAGCGGGGGTACGACGAGGAGGAGGTCGACGCCTTCCTGGACGAGGTCGAGCGCGAACTCGCCCGTCTGATCGAGGAGAACAACGAGCTGCGCGCCCAGGTGGAGCGCGGCGGTCGGGGTGGCGCACCAGCCGGCCCGAGCGCCGACCCGCGGATGGCGGCGGAGCTCAACGAGATGAAGGCCCAGCTCGACCGGGTGCAGCGCGACAAGTCTGCCGCTGAGCAGGCTGCCCGGCAGATGCAGGCCGAGCTGGAGCAGGTCCGGGCCCAGGGTCCGGTCGGCGCCGGTGCCGGAGCCCCCACGGGCGCCGACGGCGAGCAGCAGGCGCTGCGCGTGCTGATGATGGCCCAGCGTACGGCCGACGACCACGTGTCCGACGCCCGCCGCGAGGCCGACAAGCTTCTCTCCGACGCCCGTTCCAAGGCGGAGGAGGTCACCCGCGAGGCCCGCGCCAAGGCGGACGCCCTGGAGCGCGACGCGCGCCAGCGGCACCAGGAGGCCATGGGCGGCCTGGACGCCAAGCGGTCGGCGCTGCAGAAGCACATCGAGGAGCTCAAGCAGTTCGAGCGGGAGTACCGCACGCGGCTGAAGGCGTACCTCGAGAGCCAGCTGCGCGACCTCGACGGTCGTGGCCAGGGCCTCGAAGCCGAGATGACCCGCGCCGACGCCAACCGTTCGGTCGGCGGCTCCGGTGGCCTCGCGGCCGCGGGCCTCGCCGGCTCGTACGGCGGCAGCCGCGCCAACTCCATCGAGACCGGCCGCTGAGCCTCGGCTTGCGGAACGGTCGCACAGCGGCGGGGATGAGCCATGATCGTTGTTAGTCTGCTGCTCATCCTCGTCGCCGTCACGCTGCTCGTGCTCGGCCTCGTGGGCGGGTCGAGCTCCCTGTTGATC
>NZ_JBEZGQ010001413.1:0-1728 GCF_040650095.1 Actinoplanes sp. NPDC048791
CGGCCGTGGTGTCGACCGCGACGCCGAGGGCCCCCAGCCCGGCAGCCAAGAGCGTGGTGTCGCGGGCCCGCAGCGGGCGGCGGATCTCCGACGGGCCGTCGGCGAGCGCGCTCAGCACCAGGGCCCGGGCCGTCATCGACTTGGAGCCGGGCAGGGCGACCGTGGCCGTGACCGGCCGGCTGCTGACGGGGGCCGTCCAGGGGCGCGCTTGAGCTGTCACGGCCCCCATTCTGCCGTTCGGGTACGACAGCTTGCGCGGGGCAACACGATCGACGCGCCGGGCGTAGGGTCGGCGCTATGTGTGGGCGGTACGCGACGACGCGGAGTGAGGCCGACCTCAGCCTGCTCTTCGACGCCACGAGCGTCACGGAGGCGCTGGGGCCGAGCTGGAACGTCGCTCCCACCGATCCCGTTCCCCTGGTGCGCATGTCGCAGCGGCACGGCGGCCGGGTCGTGGACTCCGCCCGCTGGGGCCTGGTCCCGCCGTGGGCCGACGACCCGCGCACCGGCGCCCGGATGATCAACGCCCGGGCCGAGACCGTGGCCACCTCGCGGGCCTTCGCCTCGTCGTTCGAGCGCCGCCGGTGCCTGGTCCCGGCCGACGGCTGGTTCGAGTGGGTCCGCGACGGCCGGACCAAGCGGGCGTTCTACATGACCCCGCGCGATTCCTCGGTGCTCGCCTTCGCCGGCATCTGGACGATGTGGCGTGAGCAGCTGCTGACCTGCAGCGTGCTGACCACTGCCGCGCTGGGCGGGCTGGCCGAGGTGCACGACCGGATGCCGCTGATCCTGCCGCGGGAGCGCTGGTCGCAGTGGCTGGCCGGCGGCGGTGACGCGCCCGCCCTGCTGCAGCCGATGTCGCCCGCCGAGCTGGAAGCGATCGAGGTCCGTCCGGTCCGTCCGGACGTCGGAAACGTACGCAACAACGGCCCGCATCTGCTGACCGCGCCGGAGCCGGTGACGCCCGCGGAGGTGACGCTGTTCTGAGCCACGAAATGCGATCATTCCGGGTGTCCGAATTGCCGCTTCGCTGATAAGCGCGAAGCGTTATACCCCCATATGCAGGGGTTCTTCACTGGAAACTTTGTTGCGAGATAGATAAGACCCTTGTTCTGATCTTCCTCCGTGCGATAGAAACCAGCGCCGGTGTGATGTCGATCCGTACGGTGCGGACCGCCCATCACGGCTTTACCGGTACCCACGGGGGAGGTGGGCTGATGACACGTGCTCGAATGCCGCGTCCACATGAGGTCGCCATTGCCAGGCGCGACCCAAGGTTGCTCAGCGCGATCGACGACCGTCGCAGTGATGAAGCGTGGCGCACCCGCGGCGCCTGCCGCACGGTCGATCCGGAAACGTTCTTCCCGGCTCCGAACGAGCCGTCCGAGAGTGCGGTCGCACTCTGCGGCAGCTGCGATGTCCAAGGGCCGTGCCTGGCCTGGGCCTTGCAGGTGGGCGACTGCCACGGCGTCTGGGGCGGGACGACACCACGCGAACGGCGGGCGATGCTGGTCGCCTGGCGCGAGCGGGTCCGGCCGGACGGCGAGGAAGTCGACGACGGACCGGACGAAGAAGATCGCCGCCTGCTCACACTGGTGCCGGTGAGCCGCTAGACATAGGAGTTGTGCACAGCTTCTCGATCGACACACCGCGCGGGCCGGCGTGGCCGTGATCTTCGGCAGCGGGGTGCGGTTGCCGCGGACGTAGTCGATGCGGGCCAGCTGCGCC
>NZ_JBEZGQ010001414.1:0-1728 GCF_040650095.1 Actinoplanes sp. NPDC048791
CTCGATCCGGGAGATCGCCTCGAACGCCGCCGACGCCAGCCGGGCCGGCGCCGAGGCCGTCGACGTGGCGAGCGAGGCCACCCGGACCGTCAAGGAGCTCGGCAGCTCGTCCGCCGAGATCGACAACGTCATCAAGCTGATCACCGCGATCGCCGAGCAGACCAACCTGCTGGCCCTCAACGCCACCATCGAAGCCGCCCGGGCCGGGGAGATGGGCAAGGGCTTCGCCGTGGTCGCCTCCGAGGTCAAGGACCTGGCCCAGGAGACCGCGCGGGCGACCGGCGACATCGGCCGCCGGGTGACCGACATCCAGACCAGCGCCACCGCCACGACGGAGGCCATCGACCGGATGAGCCAGATCATCCTGCAGGTCAACGACTACCAGACCACCATCGCGTCGGCGGTCGAGGAGCAGACGGCGACCACCTCGGAGATGGCCCGCAACATCTCCGACGCCTCCGGCAGCAGCCGCGACATCTCCGGCAGCCTGACGGCGGTCGCCGGCGCCGCGACGGAGACGTCCACCGCGATCGGGGGCTCCCAGGCCGCGGTGAACGAGCTGGCCACGATGAGCGCGACGCTGCACACCCTGGTCAGCCAGTTCAAGTACTGAGCGGACTCACCGTGGCGGGCACAGCGGCCGGGGGCTGGTGCCGGGGAAATACCGGTGCCAGTCCACGGTGACCGGCCGCTCGCAGGTCTGCTGGATCACCGCGGCGAGATCGGGGTTGATGAGCCACATCGCCGACTTGCCGTCCAGGACGAACAGGTCGTTGCCACTGAGCCGGGGCGAGGAGAGGCGCAGGCCCTGGGTGTGCAGCCGGAGGAGGTCCCGGCCGGTCGCGGTGTCCCAGATCCGGGCCCCGGCCCCGTCGACGACCGCCACGGTCCGCCCGGCGGCGTCGAAGGCCAGGTCGGTCGTCTCGTCGAGGCCGCTGACGCGGGCCACGACCCGCGGCGCGTGGGGATCGGCGACGTCGAGGACGGTCGTGGTCGTGTCGTCCTGGTACGCCGTGACGGCGATCAGCCCAGCCGGTCCCGCCCGGACGATCGCCGGGTGCGGGGCCTGCAACAGGGTGCTGATCCGGCGGCCGTCGACGGTCCAGCGTTCGATGGTGTCCTGGTCACCGGTGCGCCGGCTGAGGACGACGCCCGTGCCGTCGGCCAGCACCGCGGTCCCGACCACGTCGCGGGCCGGCAAAGTGCGGACCGAGCGGTCACCGACCCGCCAGACTCTGGCCGTACGGTCCGGGCCCAGGGCACTCAGCAGCGAGCCGGTCCGGTCCATGCCCTGCATCAGCCCAAGCCCGGCCGGCACCCGGACGGACCGGGGGCGATCCAGGTCGGCCAGGTCCCAGAGCTGGGAACGGGTGTTTCCACTCCAGTAGATCGCCCGGCGCTCGTCGAGGCTGTTCATGTGCAGATAGCTGTTGGCGGTGGGCAGGCTGCCGGCCTGCCGCCACGTCTCACCGTCCCGCCGCCACAGCCGTTCCCCCAGCGTGCGGGTGTCGTAGGTGACCGCGAACCGGCCGGGTGGGTGCACGTATCCGCGCCCGAGGGTGGTGGCCTCCGCGGCGGCGTGCGCCAGGACCAGCACGTCGCGGGCCTCGACAGTGGGTGTGAGCCGGTACGCGGCCAGCGCCAGGGCCGCGGCGTCGGTGGGCCGGGTGGCGATCAGGTCGCGGGCGGAATCGGTGGCGCGCAGGGACAGTGCCTCGTTGCGCTGCC
>NZ_JBEZGQ010001415.1:0-1724 GCF_040650095.1 Actinoplanes sp. NPDC048791
CGCACCCGGGTGCTGCGCGGCCACGACCCCAACGTGGACCGCGCGATCCTGGCGTACGAGCCGGACCCGCGGGCCCGCCGCGACCGCGCCCTGGCCGGGGTGATCTCGGAGCTCAAGCTGGTCAAGGACGAGTGGGAGATCGCCCAGCTGCAGGACGCCATCGACGCCACCGTGCGCGGCTTCGAGGACGTCGCCCGCGTCCTGCCGGCCGACCGCGGCGTCAAGGAGCGCCTGCTGGAGGGCGTCTTCGGGCTGCGCGCCCGGACGGACGGCAACGATGTCGGCTACGGCAGCATCGTCGGCTCCGGCGCGCACGCGACGATCCTGCACTGGGTCCGCAACACCGGCGTGACCAAGCCGGGCGAGCTGCTGCTGATGGACATGGGCGTCGAGGGCCGCACCTACTACACCGCCGACGTGACCCGCACGCTGCCGGTTTCGGGCACCTTCACCCCGCTGCAGCGCCAGGTCTACGACATCGTGCACGCCTCCCAGCAGGCCGGCATGGACGCGATCAGGCCCGGCGTCAAGTTCCGCGACGTGCACCTGACCTGCATGCGCGTGCTCGCCGGGGGCCTGCACGACCTCGACCTGCTGCCGGTGAGTGTGGACGAGGCGATGTCCGAGGAGTCCACGGTGTACCGCCGCTGGACCCTGCACGGCTTCGGCCACATGCTCGGCATCGACGTGCACGACTGCTCGGCGGCCCGCAAGGAGACCTACCGCGACGGCGAGCTGGGCCAGGGTTACGTCCTGACCGTGGAGCCGGGCCTGTACTTCCAGCCCGAGGACGAGCTGGTCCCGGAGGAGCTGCGCGGCATCGGCATCCGCATCGAGGACGACGTCCTGGTCACCGCCGACGGCTGCCGCAACCTGTCGGCCGGCCTGCCCCGCTCGGCCGACCAGGTCGAGGCGTGGCTGGCGTCCCAGCGCGAGGCCGGCCCACGCCTGCCCGAGTAACCCGTCCTAGGGGCGCGGCGCGTAGTCGGAGATCACGAAGCAGGTGGGGCCTTCCCCGCCGGCTGCCGGGTCGGTGCCGTCGGAGACGTCGAAGGTGACGGCGACCGGGTGGCCGTCCGCCGGGTCGGTCTTGACCGTCATCGCGCCGCCGTCGTCGGCCGCGGTCTGCGCCAGCTCCAGCAGGCCGCCCAGCGACGGCACCTCGATCTCCTCCTCGCCGGAGGCGGTCTTGCCGTCGACCCGCTCGACGCCGGCGACCTCGCCGGCGGTGACGGTGACGCGGTATCTACCCAGGGACGGGCCGCCCTCGCACTGCCGGTCGGCGACGAAGGCGTAGTCGGCCGGCTCGGTCCACGCCGGCGCCGAACCCGGCGCGACGAAGGTGGGCGGCGCCGCCGCCGGCTTGTCGTCCGTGCAACCGGCCAGGGCCGCGACGAGTGCGATGCCGCACAATGCCCGGGCGTACCGCACGGTGACCTCCGACCTCGAGAACGCCCGCCACCCGGCGGGCCGCGCCCATGTTCCCAGATCGGCGCAATGGCCGTGCACCCACCGCGGGTGACCCGCCACACGCTCATGGCGGCCGCGAATCGGACGATGGGTAAGACGTGGAGGAGCGCGCCCGGCTGACCGACGCGGTACGCCTGCGCCGGCTGCGGGAGACCGGCCTGCTCGAGGACGGCTGCCATCCGTCGCTCGACCGGCTGGCGTCCGCCGCGGCGCAGCAGGCCGGCGCCCCGGTGGCGCTGGTCTCGATGGTCGAC
>NZ_JBEZGQ010001416.1:0-1720 GCF_040650095.1 Actinoplanes sp. NPDC048791
CGGTGGACCAGCGCCGCACGCGTGCGGGATCGGTCGGGATCGTGGAACGGCTGCGTGTCACGGCGACGGCGGCGGCGCCACCGAGAACGGCGCGGCGGGTCGGCTCAGGCTTCGTCTGCATGCCAGGCCCTTCGGCGCCGTCCGGCACCCGCCGCGCCGCCGCAACCGGACTCTCACCGCTCGCAATGCGCTTGCACCCGTCGCGTCGCGGCGTCCCGGCACGTACGCTCAGGGCTGTGGATCAGATCGATGCGGTACGGACCCCGGCGTCCTGGGTCGTGGTGGGTCTCGACAACGGCGGCACCTGCAACAACGCGACCGTCCTGGACGCGACGGGCCAGTTCCTGGTCGACAGTCTGGTGGAGAATCCGAGCCTGGTCACCGAGGGCCCGGAGTCCGCGGTCGAGCAGCTCGCCGAGGCCTTCACCAGCATCCTCGAGCTGACCAGCACCCCGCGGACGCTGGTGCGCGCGGTCGGGCTGGACACCCCGGGCCCGGCCAGCGCCGACGGCGTCATCTCGTCGAAGGGCTCGACGAACTTCTCCCAGGTCTCCTGGCACGGCTTCGACATCCGCGGCGCTCTCCAGGCGCGCATCGGCCTGCCGGTGGTCTACAACAACGACGCGAACGCGGCCGCGCTCTACGCCCACCACCGGCACTTCGGCGCCGAGGCCATGGAGCGGTCGTCCGTGGCGGCGATCGTCGGCACCGGCCTGGGCGGGGGAGTGGTCGAGCTCGGCAAGGTGGTCAGCGGTGCGGCCGGCATGGCGGGCGAGCTGGGCCACGTGCAGATCCCGTTGCACGGCGTGCTGGAGGAGGACCAGCCGGTGCCGGAGTGCAACTGCGGCTTCGCCGGCGACGTGGAGAGCATCGCGTCGCTGACCGGCATCGCGAAGAACCTGCTGCCGTACTGGCTGCGGCGGTTCCCGGACCACCCGCTGGCCGGGGAACCGATCAGCCGGGCGGCCAAGCTGCTCCGCGGGTACGGCGAGAAGGAGGACCCGCTGGCCGTGGCGGTCTTCGAACAGCAGGCCAAGGCGATCGGCAAGCTGTTCACCATCGCGGCCAACTTCACCGACCCGGCCGCGTACTTCCTGGGTGGCGGCGTGGTCGAGGCGGCGCCGCACTTCCGCCAGTGGTTCCTCAACACGGTCCGCGAGCACACCCAGCTGCGGGCCGAGCAGCAGGCCGCGGCGACCTTCGTCCTGGTGCCCGACCTCGACATGGCCGGTGCCCGGGGAGCGGCCGTCGCCGCGCTGGAGACCGTACGCCCGGTCGGCTGACCGCGCGTTTGTCCACTGTGGTTGGGCAGGCTTGACCCTGCGTCCCCTCGTGAATTCCCGAGCGCTCCTAACACCTGTGACGATGCATCGACAGCACTAGATATTGATCGACTCGCTCGGTAGCGTCCTGTGTGCCGTCCGTGGCGGGGGCCCCGGAGGCATCGAAGGGGGATCACTGATGCGACGTAGCATCGCGACCGTCGGGGCACTCGTGCTCGGAATCGTCGCGCTCACTCCGGGCGCGACGCCGGCCGCTCCACTCCAATCCGATCCGGGGCTCAGCCCGGCCGACAAGGCTGCTGTCGACGCCGGTCTGCCGGTGGCCGCCAAGCCCAAACCCGGCGCCAAGCCCGCCGGGGTCAACCCGTTCCTGGCGATCCTGCCGGACCCGGCCAAGGCCGACTACAGCGGTTGGGCCGCCTACATGAAGAAGCAGG
>NZ_JBEZGQ010001417.1:0-1719 GCF_040650095.1 Actinoplanes sp. NPDC048791
TCTCGAACAACCTGCAGATCGTCTCCACCGGCTCGCACGAGGTGGGCGCCTCGATCCGGGAGATCAGCGCGTCGACCTCGGAGGCGACCGGCGTGGCGGCCAAGGCCGTGGCGGTCGCCGCCGCCACCAACGCCACCGTCGCGCGCCTGGGCGAGTCGTCCACCGAGATCGCCACCGTCGTCAAGGTCATCACCGCGATCGCCGAGCAGACGAACCTGCTGGCGCTGAACGCGACGATCGAGGCCGCCCGCGCGGGCGACGACCCCCCCGCGCGCGCAGAAGCCCACGAACGAGGCCCCCCGCCCGCGCGACGCCGGCAAGGGCTTCGCGGTGGTCGCGAGCGAGGTCAAGGACCTGGCCCAGGAGACGGCCAAGGCCACCGAGGACATCGTGCGCCGGGTCGAGACGATCCAGTCGGACACCTCCGGCGCGGTGGCGGCGATCGGCGAGATCAGCTCGATCATCGAGCAGATCAACGGCATCCAGGTGACGATCGCGTCCGCCGTCGAGGAGCAGACGGCCACCACCCAGGAGATGAACCGGACCCTCTCGGAGGCGGCCGACGGCGCCGGGAACATCGCGGCGACCATCGCCGGGGTCTCGGACGCCACCCGGCGCACCACCGACACGATCGACGAGACCAGCCAGGCCGCCGCCGAGCTGGCCGTGATGTCCCGGCAGTTGCAGGACCTGGTGTCGCGCTTCCGTTACTGACCGAGGAGAAAGACGTGCGCTCTCTGAGCATGCGGACCAGCCTGCTGGCCGCCGCGGCCGTCGCGCTGCTGGTGGCCCTGGTCGTCGGGGCCGTCGGGATCCTGCGCACCAACACCACCGCCGGCCGGGCCGAGGCCATCTACACCGAGGCCCTGGTGCCGCTGGCCACGGTCAAGGACATCCAGCAGATCATCTGGCACGCGCGGTGGGCCAGCCTGTCGAACCTGACGGCCACGGACCCGGCCAAGGCCACCGCGTACGGGCAGGAGGCCACGACCTACTACGACCTGGTCACCACCAGGCTGCAGGAGTACGAGGGCCTGACCGTCTCCGCCGAGGAACGCGCCGCGATGGCGACGTTCCAGGCCACCTGGACGAACTACCTCGACCTGCGCAAGCAGTCCAGCGCCCTGAAGAACGCCGGCAAGGTCCAGGAGTGGGAGCAGTTCCGCAGCACCACGTTGAACCCCGCCACCGCCCAGGCGCTCAAGGACCTCGACGCCCTGGTGGCCATCTCCCAGCGGGAGGCCACGGCCAGCGCCGCCGCGGCCCGGTCCGCGGCCGACCAGGCCCGCCTCACCATCAGCGTCGTACTCGCCGTCGGTGTCCTCATCGCCGCGGCGTTCGCACTGCTCGTGGCCCGGGCCCTCAACCGGCGCCTGCACGCGCTGCGCGAGGTGGTGACGGCGATGGCGGACGGCGACCTCACCGAACGGCAGCCGGACACCGGCGCCAACGAGATCGGCGAGATGTCGCGTGCTGTGCACCGTGCGTCCGGTCAGCTGCGGACCACGATGCAGACGCTCGCGGGCATGAGCTCCGGCCTGTCCGAGCGCTCCACCGAACTGCAGCAGGCCAGCCGCAGCCTCAGCGGCAGCACCGACCAGGCGTCCGTACGGGTCGGCGCGATCGACACGGCGGCCGGCGAGGTCAGCGCCGGCGTGCAGGCCGTGGCGAGCGGCGCCGAGGAGATGGGCGCCGCGATCCGCGAGATCGCGATGAGCG
>NZ_JBEZGQ010001418.1:0-1717 GCF_040650095.1 Actinoplanes sp. NPDC048791
CCGGGCCCGGCGTGTCCGTCGCCGGCCTACGGGGCCCGGCCCGCCCGCCGACCCGCACCTTCACGCTGACCGCCCGCGCCGCGACGGTCGCCCTGCCCTCCGGAACGACCGTGGACGCCTGGACCTTCAACGGCTCGCTGCCGGGCCCCGAACTGCGGGTGACCCAGGGTGATCTCGTCGAGGTGATCCTGCGCAACGAGCTGCCGGACACCGGGGTCACCCTGCACTGGCACGGCTACGACGTGCCGGCCGGCGAGGACGGCGTCGCCGGGGTCACCCAGGACGCGGTCCCGCCCGGCGGCACGTTCACCTACCGGTTCGTGGCCGAGGACGCCGGCACCTACTGGTACCACTCGCACGAGCTGTCCAGCACGGCCGTCCGCAGAGGGCTCTACGGCGCCCTGGTGGTGGACCCCGCCGGGGCCCGGCCGGCGGAGACGGATCTCGTCCTGCCCGTGCACCGCTTCGACGGTGGCGTGACGGTCCTCGGCGGATCGGACCGGCGGGAGACCCGTGACGTGCCCGCGGGCCGGCCGGTCCGGCTGCGGCTGATCAACACCGACAACAACGCGCACCGGGTGGCGGTCAGCGGGACGCCGTACACCGTGGGGGCGATCGACGGCCAGGACCTCAACGGTCCGGCCGCGCTGACGGCCGAGACCACGTTGCGGCTGCCCGCCGGTGGCCGCTACGACGTGCTGTTCACCATGCCCGCGGGGGCTGTGCACGTCATGGTGGACGGGCGGGAGTCCGACGGGCTGCTGCTGGGCGCCGGTGCGGCACCCCCGCACCCGGACGGGACCGAGCTGGACATCACCCGCTACGGCACGCCCGCCCCCGGACCGTTCGGCCGCTACGACAAGGACTACACGCTGGTGCTGGACCGGCTGATCCGGTTCCTGGACGGGGTGCCCGGGTACGCGTACACGGTCAACGGCGACGTCTACCCGGACATCACGCCGCTGATGGTGGATGAGGGTGATGCCGTACGCACCACCGTGGTCAACCGCGGCACCGACAGCCACCCCATGCACCTGCACGGCCACCACGTGCTGGTGCTGTCCCGCAACGGGCGGCCGGTGAGCGGCAGTCCGCTGTGGCTGGACACGTTCGACGTGCTGCCCGGGGAGGTGTGGCAGGTGGCGTTCCGGGCCGACAACCCCGGGATCTGGCTCGACCACTGCCACAACCTGCCGCACGCCCGGCAGGGGATGGTGCTGCACGTGGCGTACCGGGAAGTGACGTCACCGTTCGCCGTCGGCCGGCGCACGCCCAACCATCCTGAATGAGCCATCCCGGACCGCTACCGTGCGGGGGTGGACGTCGACTTCACCGATCCCGGGTTCGTGCGCGACCCGTACCCGCGGCTCGCCCGGCTGCGCGAGCAGGCGCCGGTGAGCTGGCACGCCCCGACCGGCCGGTGGCTGGCCGCCGGGCATGCCGCCGTCGAGGGTGTGCTGCGCGACCGCCGCCTCGGCCGGTTCTGGCGCGACCGCGAGCCCGCAGCGGTCTACGAGCCGTTCAACCTGCTGCACCGCAACCACATGAAGGAGAACGAGCCGCCGGTGCACACCCGGTTGCGGTCGCTGGTCGCCCGGGCCTTCACCCGCGGGCACGTCGAGCGGCTGGGCCCGGCCGTCGCCGCCGAGGCCGTCGCCCTGCTGGCCGCCACCGGCCCGGAGTTCGACCTGCTGGCCGAGGTCGCCGAGCCGCTCGC
>NZ_JBEZGQ010001419.1:0-1715 GCF_040650095.1 Actinoplanes sp. NPDC048791
GCCGGTCCCGGCTGCGGCGGGGCTCCGGGCCGCGAGGGGCCTCGAAGTCACGCGGCGGCTCGGCTCCGCGCCATGGCTCTGCTCCCGGCTCGGCTCCACGCCATGGCTCCGGGCCCGGCTCGGGCCCGCGGTAGGCGTCCTGGCCACGGCGAGGGGCCGGGCCTGCTTCGGGGGCGCGGTAGGGCTCTTGGCCGCGGCGGGGTTCGGGGCCTGGGTAGGGCTCTTGGCCACGGCGTGGGTCGGACCCGGGCCAGCGTTCGATCTCGCCGCCGCGCGGCGGAGCGGCCGGGGTCTGGAAGGCCTGCGGCGCCTCGATCTCGCGGCGCCGCGGTCCTGCATCGGCGCCACGACCGTTCGGGGTGCCTTGCTGCCAGGAGCCGGTATCGGTGCGGCCGGTTTCGGGTCCGCGCTGCCAAGATCCGGTGTCTGTGCGGCCGTTGTCCGGTCCGCGCTGCCAGGAGCCGGTGTCGGTCCGGCCGGCTTCCGGTCCGCGTTGCCATGACCCCGTGTCGGTCCGACCGGTTTCCGGTCCGCGTTGCCATGACCCCGTGTCGGTGCGGCCGGTTTCGGGTCCGCGCTGCCAGGAGCCGGTGTCCGCGCGGCCGGGCTCGACTCCGCGCTGCTGGGAGCCGGCGTCCGTGCGGCCGGGATCGACTCCGCGTTGCCAGGAGCCCGTGTCTGTGCGGCCGGTTTCGGGTCCGCGCTGCCAAGATCCGGTGTCGGTGCGGCCGTTGTCCGGTCCGCGTTGCCAGGAACCGGTGTCGGTGCGGCCGGTTTCGGGTCCCTGTCGCCATGAGCCCGTGTCGGTGCGGCCGTTGTCCTGCTCGCGCTGCCAGGAGCCCGGCTCGATCCGGCTCTGGCTGCTGCCGACCTCAGTTTCGCGCTGCCAGGAACCCGTGTCCGTGCGTCCGGACTCTGCGCCGCGCTGCCACGAGCCGCTGTCGCCGTTCGCGCCCGGGTCGCTGCGACCTCGGCGGCCGGTGGTGTCTGCCTCGCGCTGCCAGCTGCCGGTGTCCGTACGGCTCTGCCAGCTCTCCGAGTCGCGCTCACGTGGCTGGAGGGGCAGCGGGATGACGCCCGTCTCGGCGGCGCTCTGCGCCCACGGGTCGACTGCCGGGCCTGGCTCCGGGTCGCGGCGCCAGGAGCCGGTGTCGCGCCAGCCGTCGGCGCGGGCCTCGTCGCCGCTGCGCCAGCCCTCGGTCGCCGGCGGTGTGCGCCAGCTGTCCGTGCGGGGCTGGTCGGGGCGGGCCTCGGTGCGGGCCTGATCAGCGCTGCGCCAGCTGTCGGTCACCGGCGGGCTGCTCTGCCAGCTGCTCGTGGTGGTGCTCGTGCGCCAGCCGTCCGGCGCCGGCGGTTCGGTGCTTCCGCGACGCCAGCTCGGTGCGTCGGTGGTCGCGGGGTCCTGGAACGCGGGCATGCTGCCGGTGTCGGTGTGCCCTGCCCAGTTGTCGGCTTCGGAACGCGCCGTCCACCCCGTACCCCCGCTTGTGCGAGAGCCCACATCGGGGGCCCGGCGGCGCCCCACCTGGGGCGGGCCGTCGGCCGGTCGCGTCTGTCCGGCCGCCGATTCGCGCCAGGCCGCGCGGTCGTCCTCGCGGACGAGGTGCCGGCCGTCGTCGACGGGCGCCGACCAGCTGCCGGAGTGTGACGTCGGGGCGCTCGGCTGGGGCGTCTGCCAGCTTTCGGCCGGCCGCGCGGGCTCACGCCAGGACGGC
>NZ_JBEZGQ010001420.1:0-1714 GCF_040650095.1 Actinoplanes sp. NPDC048791
CCGGCTCGCCGGCCTGGCGCTGCAGCAGCCGCGGCAGCCGCGGATCGCGATCACGGACCGAGAGGTGCAGCCCGGCCCCGCGCCGCCACACTGCCGCGCCGATGTCCGTGCCCGCGTGCTCGACAGCGTTGCCCACGAGCGCCGACATGATCGCCCGGCTGGGCGCCACCAGCTCCGGCATGCGCCACGAGTCGCAGGCGATGTCCACGAGTTCGCTCGCCACCTCGACCGATGATGCCTCCGGCGGCAGGTGGCTCAGGCACAGGCGTTCCGTCAGCGGCGCCGTACCGGCCAGTGCGGTCCGGGCCTGGTCGAGGCTGGGGTAGGCGGGGAAGAAGTGCCCGGCGCCGAGCCGACGTAACCGGCCCGCGAGCGGTGCGATCGGCGACAAGGCCAGGGCCAGCTGCACCGATGGGTACATAGCCGCGGCGGTCCGGTTGATCGACAGCCACATCGCCGCGCTGACGGCGTACGGGTCGTCGAACTCGGCCAGATCGGCGATGATCGCCGTGGGATGCTCGGCCAGGCATTTCCGCAGCCCGCCGTAGAGCTCCATGCTCAGGCGCAGGCTGAACCGGCCGCGGACCGAGATCTCCAGCAGGCCGCTCTCCGCGTCGCAGGTGACCGAGAAGCACGCGCCGCGATCATCGCCGCCGAACAGGTAAGGAGGACCGGCCTCCGTCATGGAATCACTCCCGATACAGGCCGCCTCGTCGCACGGCCATCTGGGAGTCTGTCCCCGTCGTCACGGACGGTCAACGGCGGCGGGGGGTCACCACTCTAATGAGCGACGCGGCGCACGCCATCGATGCGGTAGGCATGATGCATTTCGATGCCGGCGGCGGTCAGCCACCCAGCGCCGCCAGCAGCCGGTCCACTTCTTCGGCGGTGTTGTAGTGGTAGATACTGGCCCGCACAGCGCCGCCGCTGTCGCGTAGTCCCGCCGCGGTGAAGTACTCGTACGCGTAGTAGTCGCCGGAGAAGACGCAGATCCCTTGCTCGCCCAGCCGCCCGGCGGTCTCAGCGGGGGACTGCCCGCAAACCCGGAACGACACCGTCGGGCACCGCTGCTCCGGCGCCGGGAGAACCGTCACCGCCGGATTCGCCGCCAGCCCGGTCAGCAGCCGCTCCAGCAGCTCCGCCTCGTACGCGGCAGCCACGGTCAGCCCGGCCACCACGCGGTCCCGGCGCGTCGTTCCCGCGCCGGCCGGACCGCCACCGGAGAGCTCGGGCAGCGCCGCCAGGTGCTCGACCGCGGCGGTGACTCCGGCGAGCAGCTCGAAGCTCGGCGTGCCGAACTCGAAACGCTCCGGCACCGCGTCCGACGACGGGATGAGCTTGGCCGGCCGCAGCCGTTCCCACCGCGCCGGGTCGGCGATCACCGCGGCCAGATGCGGACCGGACCACTTGTACGCGCTGGTCACATAGAAATCGGCGGCCAGCTCCCGGACATCGGTCGGCACGTGCGCGGTGGCGTGCACACCGTCGACGTAGACCAGCGCGCCGGCCGCGTGGGCCAGGTCGGCGATCTCCCGGACCCGGGGCATCGCGCCGGTCACGTTGCTGGCCGCGGTCACCGCCACCACCCGGGTACGCGGACCGACCAGGTCGGCGTACTGCTTCGCGGGCAGTTCCCCGCTGTCGGCGTCGAACTCCGCCCAGCGCACGGTCGCCCCGGCAGCCTCGGCGGCCTGGACCCACGGCCGCACGTTCG
>NZ_JBEZGQ010001421.1:0-1713 GCF_040650095.1 Actinoplanes sp. NPDC048791
AACCCCGGCCCCCCGCGGCCCCCCGCCCGCGCCCGCCCCGCCCGGGTGGGGCCGGCCCGGCCCGCACCGATCAGCCGGGCAGCCGGACCGACAGGGCGTGCCGGAACCGGTCGGCGGGGTCCCAGCGGGCCTTGACCTGCTGCAACCGGCGATATCCGGATTTGTAGTAGAGGTCGTGCCAGGCGACGCCCGAGGGGTTGAGGGCGGGATCGGCCAGATCCACATCGGCGTAGTTGATGTAGGCGCCGTCGGTCTGGGCACCGGGGACCGGAACCCCGCCTGTGGCGGCAAACACATCTCGGTAGAGCTCACGAACCCAGGCGAGGTGCCGGGCATCGTCGGCGGGATCGGTCCACGAGGCCAGGAACTGAGGCTTGAGGATCGAGTCCCGCTGCGGCACGGCGGTCGCGTCGGAGGACACCGCGTTCACCGCCCCGCCGTAACTGGTGATCAGCATCAGGGCGCCCGGATGCTGGTAGTCGGTCCTGGTCAGGTGGTGGTGGATCGCGCCGATCTGGGCGTCGGTGAACGAGCGCCGCAGGTACGCCGACTTGATCTTGAACCGCCAGGTCGGGTTGCGGCCACCGGTGAATCCCGGCCACTCGAACGCGTGCAGCCAGGGCAGCCGGCGCCGCTCCAGCACGTACGGCGTCTGCCCGACACCGGCGGAGACGGCCGCCAGGAAGTCGTCCAGCAGCCGGTCGGCGCCACTGGTCGAGGCGTCGATCTGGGTCGTCAGGTTGAACTGCCCGGCCGCCCGGTGCTGGGGCTTGAGCTGGCTGAACAGCCCGGCGTAGGGCGAGTCCGGGGCGCTGTTGCGCTCCAGCCAGGTGCCGAAGTTGCGCACCAGCGCGGTGAATCCGTCCTGGGTCAGGCCGTTCCACGACCAGATCAGGTCGGCGACGATCACCTCGGACGGCGGCCGGGGCAGCACCAGCGACGGGTCCGTCGCGGTGACCCCGGGGGTACGGAACCAGTACCGGGTCACGACACCGAAGTTGCCGCCACCGCCACCGGTGTGCGCCCACCACAGGTCGCGCCGCGGATCGTCCGGCTCCCGGGTGGCCACCACCGCGCGGACGGCACCGGCGGCGTCCACGGTGACCACCTCCACCGCGTAAAGATGATCGACGGTGAGCCCGAAGCGCCGGGACAGCGGCCCGTATCCGCCGCCCGCGATGTGCCCGCCCACGCCGACGGACGGGCAGGAGCCGCCGGGCAGGCTCACCCCCCAGCCGCGGAACAGTGCTTTGTAGACCTGTTCGAGGTTCGCGCCGGCCTCCACCGCGAAGGCGTTGCGCGCCGTGTCGAAGGTGACCGCCGACATCAGCGACAGGTCGATGACGATACGGATCTCCGGGTTGGCCACGAAGTTCTCGTAGCAGTGTCCCCCGCTGCGGACCGCGAAGCGCCGGCCCGAAGCGACCGCCTCCTGCACCGCAGCGACCACCTGCTGCGTCGAGGTGACCAGGCGGACGTACTCCGGGTTGCCGGCGAACCGCAGGTTCGTCCCGCGACTGAGATCCGGATACCGCACGTCACCCGCGCGCACCGTCACGGCCGGGACCTTGGCCTCCGCGGCGCGCGCCGGCGTCGACGGGCTGACGGCCACCGCGGTACCGGCCAGTCCCGCGGCACCCAGCAGCCGACGTCTTGATACTCCCCGCATTCTTTTTCCTCCCCCGTACTGATGCGTTCACAGGCCGCCGCGCC
>NZ_JBEZGQ010001422.1:0-1712 GCF_040650095.1 Actinoplanes sp. NPDC048791
GGCCAGGCGGCGGCCAGGCCCATCCGGGCGGCGGGGGCCGGGTCGGGCTTGTCCGGGGCGAACACGAGCAGGGCGGCCCCCGCGGCGAGGGCCACGACGAGGGCAGCCAGGGCGCGGAGCGGGGTCACTCGTACTGCTGCTTCGGTGCGGCGATCTCCTGCCAGGACCGGACCTGCAGGTACGGCACCTTGGCGTCGTTGACCGGGTCCTGCTCGGTCTTGCCGGTCCAGGTGCCGACCACCTGGATCCAGGTGTCCGCCGGTACGGCCGCCGGCACCTCACCGCTGAGCGCCACCTTGATCGGGCGGCCGTCGGCGGCGCAACAGGACATCACCATCCGGGCCAGCATCGGTGCGCCGTCGGGGCCGGGCGTGACGAACCCGGTCAGGCGCAGGTTGCGTCCGGTGAGGCTGCGGCCGTCGTCGAAGACCGCCCGGGAGGCGTAGTCCAGCAGCCCCAGATCCACGGGATCGCCCGCCGGCAGCGCCGGATAGTCCGAGTCCGTGCCGGGGGCGGTCAGCACCGTGCCGGCCTGCCCGGCCGCGTCCGAGCCGAGCGCGGGCGGGGCCACCAGCAGCAGCCCGAGTACGGGCAGCAGCAGCAACCACCCGACCTTCGGCTCGTGGTGGTGCTCGCCGTGCGCCTGGGCCTTGCCGCGCAGGTCGTACCAGAGGGTCAGCACGGCCGCCGCGACCAGCAGCAGGCCCGCGCCGATCAGGAAGGGCCGCAGGCCCTCCTTGACGTAGCGCAGGTACAGGTCGGAGAGGCTCGCCTTGAGGATCGCGCCGCCGAACAGCAGCATGATCACGGCCTGGGCCTGCTTGTTCACAGCAGCACCGCCCCGATGCCGGTGCCCACCAGGATCGCCGCGGCGAACGTGGCCGGGGCGAAGCGCACGGAGAAGCGCCGGCCGAAGACCCCGGTCTGCATGGCGATCAGCTTGAGGTCGACCATCGGGCCGACGACCAGGAACACCAGCCGGGAGGTCAGCGAGAACTGCGACAGCGACGCGGCCACGAAGGCGTCCGCCTCGCTGCAGATGGACAGCAGCACGGCCAGCACCGCCAGCGCAATGATCGACAGCACCTCGTTGCCGGCCAGCGTCTGCAGCCAGCTCTCCGGCACGACCACGTTGATGGTGGCCGCGGCCGCGGCGCCGAGCACCAGGAATCCGCCGGCGTGCATGACGTCGTGCCGGCAGGCGGCGACGAACGCCTTGAGACGGGAGCCGTCCTCGTGCGGGCGGGCCGGCAGCTTGATCCATTCCGCCTTGCCCAGCCGCAGCCAGAGCCAGCCCATCGCCACGGCCACGATCAGGCTGGCCACGCCCCGGGCGACGACCATCTCGGGGTTGCCGGGGAAGGCCACCGCGGTCGCGGTCAGCACGATCGGGTTGATCGCCGGGGCCGACAGCAGGAACGCCAGCGCGGCCGCCGGGGTGACGCCGCGGCGGATCAGCGACCCGGCGATCGGCACGCTGCCGCACTCGCAGCCGGGCAGGACCACCCCGGCCAGGCCGGCGGCGGGCACGGCCAGCGCGGGATGCCTCGGCAGCGCCCTGGCCCAGAACGAGCGCGGCACGAACACGGCGATGACCGCGGACAGCACCACGCCGAACACCAGGAACGGCACCGCCTGGACCAGGACCGACACGAACACGGTGGTCCAGGTCTGCAGCCGGGGCGCGGAGACGAGGGCGGCCAGCGGGTTGC
>NZ_JBEZGQ010001423.1:0-1710 GCF_040650095.1 Actinoplanes sp. NPDC048791
GCGGCCGCGGCCCTGCACGCCGCCGGCATCGCGCACCGGGACATCAAACCCGGCAACGTACTGCTGCATCCCGACGGCGGGAAGCTGTCCGATCTGGGCCTGTCGCAGGTCTTCACCGAAGGGGTCACGGTCACCGGGATGGGGGCCCTCGACGCGATCGAGTACGTCGACCCCGCCCTGCTGCTGGGCGGGCCCCCCGGCCCGGCGACCGACGTGTGGTCGCTGGGCGTCCTCCTGCACCGGGTGGTCAGTGGTGCCGGCGTCTACGGTGACCTGCCGGAATCCGACGGTCTGCTGGCTCTGCGCCGGATCCTGTCCACCCCGCCCCGGGTCAGTGACACGCTGCCGGCCCCGATCGCCGCCCTGGTGCGGGACTGCCTCGGCCCGGCGGCAGAACGGCCCTCCGCCACCACCGTGGCCGACCGGATCGAGGCGCTGCCGTGACCTCGCACGCCGTGGGTCAGCTCCTGCTCGGGCTGGCGGTCATCATCGTGCTGGCCCGGGCGCTGGGCGCGCTGGCCCGCAAGGCCGGCCAGCCGCCGGTCGTCGGGGAGATCATCGCCGGGATCCTGATCGGCCCGAGCATCTTCGGCACCCTGGTCAGCGACCGGTTCTTCCCGGTCGACATCCGGCCCGCGCTGGCCGGACTGGCCAACGTCGGCCTGGTGCTGTTCATGTTCATCGTCGGCTACGAGCTGGACCAGACTCTGGTCCGCGGGCGGCAGCGGATCGCGGCGAGCGTCTCGATCGGCTCCATCCTGGCCCCGCTCGGGCTGGGGGCCGCGCTGGCGTGGTGGCTGGCCGATCGCCACGGCGTGACCGACGTCCTGCCGTTCGCCCTGTTCATCGGCGCCGCGATGGCGGTCACCGCGTTCCCTGTCCTGGCCCGCATCGTGGCGGACCGGGGCCTGGTCCGTTCCGAGGTGGGCGGTCTCGCGCTGGCCAGCGCGGCCGTGGACGACGTGATCGCGTGGTCGCTGCTCGCCGTGGTGGTGGCGGTCGGCACGGCTGACGGCAGCCTGCCCTGGCACGTGCTCGCGGTGGCCCCGTACCTGTTCGTCATGTTCCGCTGGGTCCGGCCGTTGCTGCGGCGCCTGGCCGCGGCCCGGGAGCGGGCCGGTCGGTTGACCCCCGACGTCCTCGCCGTGATTCTCATCGGGCTGCTGGTCTCCTGCTACCTCACCGAGATCATGGGGCTGCACGCGATCTTCGGCGCGTTCGTGTTCGGCGCGGTGATGCCCCGGGCCGGCGGTGAGGCGTTGCGCCACGAGATCCTCGAACGCCTCGAGCAGGTCAGCGTGCTCCTGCTGCTGCCGGTGTTCTTCGTGGTCGCCGGGCTGCAGGTCGACCTGTCCACGGTCGGCGGTGGCGCGCTGCTCGAGCTGGCGCTGATCCTGGTGGTCGCCATCGGCGGCAAGTTCGCCGGCGCCTACGCCGGTGCCCGGCTGAACCGCGTCGGTGCCCGGCAGGCCGGGGCGCTGGCGACGCTGATGAACACCCGGGGCCTGACCGAGATCGTCATCCTCTCCGTCGGGCTGCAACTGGCCATCATCGATCAGCAGATCTTCTCCATGATGGTCGTCATGGCGCTGGTCACCACCGTGATGGCGGGCCCGTTGCTGGCACTGATCTACCCGCGGCGGGTGCTGGAGCGCGACATCGCCCAGGCCGAGCGGGCCGCGCTGGGCGGTGCCGCGGGGTACCGGGCCC
>NZ_JBEZGQ010001424.1:0-1709 GCF_040650095.1 Actinoplanes sp. NPDC048791
GGCCGCCAACGCCCCTGATCACGACGATCCCGCGGATCACGTCTGGAGCGAGTCGGCCGTCGCCGCGGTGACGCTGACCGGCTCGGGCGCCACGTCCACCAGCAGCGGCGTCTCGATCAGCGGCAGCACTGTCACGGTCACCGCCGCCGGCACCTACCGCTTCACCGGTTCGCTCACGAACGGGCGGATCGTGGTCAACAGCACCGGGGCCGGCCTGGTGCGGCTGATCCTCAACGGCGTCACCGTGGCCAACTCGGGTACCGCGCCACTCTCGGTGGTCGCCGCCGACGAGGTCATGGTGGTGCTGGCCGACGGGACCACCAACCGGCTCACCGACCCGGCGACGTACACGACCGCGGTCAACCCGAGCGCCGCCCTGTCCAGCGCGGCCGACCTGACCATCACCGGCGCCGGGGCGCTGACCGTCACCGGCAACGCCGCCGACGGCATCGCCAGCGACGACGGCCTGGTCATCGACTCGGGCACGATCACCGTCACGGCCAGGGACGACGGTGTCCGGGGCCAGGACTACGTCGTGCACACCGGCGGCACGCTGGGGGTCACGGCGAGCGGCGACGCGATCAAGTCCGACGAGACGACCGACGCCACCGAGGGGTACGTCTACCTGGCCGGCGGTGCCCGTACCCTCACCGCACCCGCCGGTGACGGCATCAGCGCGACCACCGACGTCATCGTCGCGGGCGGCAGCCTGACCGCGACGACCGGCGGCGGCAGCACCACGGCCCCGGGCACGGCCTCGACCAAGGCCGTCAAGGCCGGCGTCAGCGTGATCGTCAGCGACGGGCAGCTCAACCTGAACGCGTCCGACGACGGGATCAACTCCAACAACCTGATCACCGTCGACGGCGGCACGCTGACCGTGGCCAGCGGCGACGACGCGGTGCACGCCGACACCGCCCTGACCGTCTCCGCCGGCAGCGTGACCGTGACCAGGTCGTACGAGGGTCTGGAAGCCATGCAGACCACGCTCGCCGGCGGCACAGTCACCGTGACCGCGACCGACGACGCCGTGAACGCCGCCGAGGAGGGCGTGAACGAGATGCAGGTCGCGCCCAACGCCTTCATCAAGGTCACCGGTGGCACGGTGACGGTCAGCGGCGGCACGGACGGGCTCGACTCCAACGGCATCCTGGCCATCTCCGGCGGCACGGTCATCGCCAACGGCTCGCCCACCCGCGGCGGCGGCGAGGGCGGCCTGGACTCCAACGGCGCGCTGACCATGACCGGCGGCTCCATCCTGGCCACCGGCCTGACCGCGTCGACCAGCGCGCTGCCGTCCGGCGGTCAGGCCTGGGTGGCGTACTCGTTCAGCGCGAACCAGCCGGCGGGCACGATCGTGCACCTGGCCACCGCGTCCGGCACCCAGCTCGCCTCGTTCCGCAGCACCCGGGTGCTCAAGGGTGTGCTCTTCGACCTGAGCTCGCTGACCCGCGGCACGTCGTACCGGATCTACACGGGCGGCTCGGTCTCCGGCACCGACGCGGGCGGCGGCCTCTGTCTGGGCGGCACGCTCTCCGGCACCCAGGTCGCCTCGGTGACGGCCGGCAGCGGCCGCGCCTGAGCTCCCCGGATCGGCCGTGACCCCGCCCCTGGGGGCCGCCGGGGGGGGGGGGCGCGGGGTGCCGGGGCCCGGGGGGGGGGGGGGTTTTGGGGTGGGGGGGGGGTGTGGCGGAAGGGGGGCAAGGCGG
>NZ_JBEZGQ010001425.1:0-1707 GCF_040650095.1 Actinoplanes sp. NPDC048791
GCAGGAACTGCTTGTCGAGATACCGGACGCCGAGCCGGGTGGTGGAGGAGCCGGTGCCCTCGACGGCCGCGTCGACCACCCGCTCGTCGAGCAGGCGCAGGGCGGTGGCGAGGGCGCGTACCGGGCGTACCACCAGGCGGTCCTGCACGTCGTCGAGCCGGAAGCCGGCGGCGAACAACGGCCGCAACCGGCCGAGGGCCTGCGCCGGATCCACGCCGGGCGCGGTGTGCCACAGCCACCACGAACTGCCGGCGCCGAGCGCGAGCAGGACCAGCGGCAGCACGATGCTGATCTCCAGGTGCGGGGCCTCCAGCTCCAGCGCGCTGCGGAAGCCGGGCAGGAAGGCGGCCAGCCCGAGCAGCGCCGCGGGGATCGCGAGGAGCTGCACCGGCCACAGCATCAGGCCGGGCGGATCGTGCGCGGCGCCGGGGCCACGCTCGTAGCGGGCGTCGTCGAAGCCGACGTGCCACTCGTCGGTGCGGGACCGGGCGTGGCCGAAGAAGGTGCGCAGCAGCAGGCGGGTCGCGTACCAGGCGGTGATCGCGACGCCGAGCAGCCCGGCCACCCAGACCACCCAGCCGACCCAGGCCGGGGCCGGGCCCTGGCCGTCGGCCGCGTGCGCGGCGGCGACCAGGACGTTCTCCTTGGACCAGAAGCCGGCCAGCGGCGGCAGCCCGGCCAGTGCGCCGAGCCCGATCACGAACGCCCAGAAGGTGCGGGGCAGATGCGTGCGCAGGCCACCCATCCGCGACATCAGGTTGGTGCCGACCGCGTGGATCACCGCGCCGGCCGCGAGGAACAGCAGCGCCTTGAACGCGGCGTGGGTGAGCAGGTGGAACAGGGCCGCGGCGGGCGAACCGACGGCCAGGGCGCCGGTCATGTAGCCGATCTGCGAGACCGTGGACCAGGCCAGCACCCGCTTGAGGTCGTCCTGGGCGGTCGCGGCGAGCGCGCCGAGCAGCAGCGTGATCGCCGCCATGACACCGAGCGTCGCCAGCGCGCCGGGCGAGCGGGCGAAGAGCGGGAAGAGGCGGAAGACCACGTACACGCCCGCGGCGACCATCGTGGCCGCGTGGATCAGGGCGGAGATCGGCGTCGGGCCGGCCATCGCGTCCGGCAGCCAGGTGTGCAGCGGGAACTGGGCGCTCTTGCCCGCCACGCCGGCCAGGATGAGCAGCAGCGCCACGGTCAGGTGAGCCGGCGAGCTCGCCAGCACGGCGGAGATCTCGAAGCTGCCGGCCGAGACGCCCAGCAGCGCGATGCCGAGCAGGAAGCCGACGTCGCCGACCCGGGTCACCAGGAACGCCTTGACCGCGGCCCGGGGCGCCTCGGGCAGCCGCCGGTCGTGGCCGATGAGCAGATACGAGCAGACGCCCATCACCTCCCAGCCGACCAGCAGCATGATCAGGTCATTGGCCGACACGACCAGCAGCATCGCCCCGGTGAAGATGCTGATCTGGGCGGCGTAGGGCGCGTAACGCGGGTCGTCGTGCAGGTAGCCGACCGAGTAGATCTGCACGAAGAGCGCGACCACGGTGACGGCGAGCGCGACGTAGAGCGCGGCCGGGCCGAGCGAGACGCCGAAGGTGACCGGCAGGTCGCCGAAGCGCACCGCCCGCACCCCGAACTCGACGGGGTCGTCCGCGACCACCAGCAGGAAGACCACGTCGGCCAGGGCGAGTGCGGCACCCGCGATGCCGAGCCCGG
>NZ_JBEZGQ010001426.1:0-1704 GCF_040650095.1 Actinoplanes sp. NPDC048791
GCGTAGCCGGCGAAGTCGACGCCGCGTTCGGGGTCGAACTTGTCGACGGCTTTGATCAGGCCGACGGTGGCGGTCTGGACCAGGTCGTCGGTGGGTTCGCCGCGGCCGGAGTAGCGGTGGGCGAGGTGGCGGGCCAGCGGCAGCCAGGCCTCGATGGCCCGATCACGCAGGCGGGCCCGGCGGCGGTCCCCGGACGGGGTCGCGGCCAGCCGGATCAGAAGCTCGGCGGCGGTCTCGGCACCCAGAGGTTCGGCGGGGCCGGCGGCGGGGGGTGCGTCACTGACTGTGGTCGATGGGATCGTGACAGCGGTCATCGAGGAGGTCCTCCATCAAGCGGGCAGAGAGCCGTGCCCGCACGCGGCGACCGTTCATTTCTCCTTACGCTAGCTGCTCGGACGAGCCCTGACTAGCCGAAAGTATGAGTGACGTTACGTGAGTGAATTTGAAGCCAGGCGGTGAACTCCTCGGCCGGCAACGGGCGCGACAACAGGTAGCCCTGGACCACGTCACAGCCCTCGGCGGCCAGGTAGGCGTACGTGTCGGCGTCCTCCACCCCCTCGGCGACCACCCGCAGGTCGAGCGCGTGGCCGAGCTGCACCGCGGACCGCACGACCGCCCGGTCCCGGTGGTCCGCGGCGACCCGCTGCACGAACGACTTGTCGATCTTCACCTCGTGCAGCGGCAGCTCGCGCAGCCGGCCCAGCGACGAGTAGCCGGTACCGAAGTCGTCGATCGAGATCTCCACCCCCAGCGCGTGCAGCCGTTCGAGGGTGGCCAGGCTGCCGGCCGGGTCGGTCAGGATGGTGCTCTCGGTGATCTCCAGCGTCAGCGCCCGCGCCGGGTTGCCGGTCGCCTCCAGCAGCCGGGCCACCAGATCGGGCAGCGCGGCGTCGAGCAGGCTGTTCGGCGACAGGTTGACCGCGACGTGCAGGTCGTGCCCGGCCCGGGCCCACTCGGCCCGGCTGCGCAGCGCCCGGTCCAGCACGTGCAGGGTCAGCGGCCAGACCAGGCCGCTGTGCTCGGCCAGCGGGATGAACACGTCCGGCGGGATCGGCCCCTGCTCGGGGTGGTGCCAGCGGGCCAGCGCCTCGGCGCCGACCACCCGGCCGGTCCGCGGGTCGACCTTGGGCTGGTACGCGACCGTCAGCTCCCCCCGCTCCACGGCCCGGCGCAGGTCGGCGATGAGCGCCAGCCGCTGCGGGCTGTTGCGGTCCAGCTCGCTGTCGTAGAGCCGCAGGCCGTGGCTCTCCTTGGCGGCGTACATGGCGACGTCGGCGTGCCGGATCAGGATCTCGGGGTCGTCGCCGTGCAGCGGGGCCACCGCGACGCCGACGCTGGCCCGCGGAGACAGCACCAGCGGACCGATCCGGATCGGCTGGTCGACCACCGCGGCCAGTTCCGCGGCGGCGGCCAGTCCCGCCTCCGGGCTGCCGTCGGTGGGCAGCAGCACGGCGAACTCGTCGCCGCCGAAGCGGGCCACCCGGCCGCGTCCGTCGAGGTGGGCGCGCAGCCGCTCGCCGACCTCACACAGCAGCGCGTCACCGGTCTCGTGGCCCAGCGCGTCGTTGATCTCCTTGAACCGGTCCAGGTCGAGCACCAGCACCGCCAGCCCCGGTCCGCCGGCGCGCACGGCCCGCAACCCGGCGTCGAGCAGGTCGTGGAAGTGCCGGCGGTTGGGCAGCCCGGAGAGCGGGTCGTGCAGGG
>NZ_JBEZGQ010001427.1:0-1702 GCF_040650095.1 Actinoplanes sp. NPDC048791
TGGACCATCCCCGCCCCCAAAACCTCACCCAGGCGCAACCCCAAGCCCCTTGGCCCGAGGAACCGTAGCGGAAGCGGCGACAACAGGAGTGGTGTCAGCAGCAGGCAACCGTACGGTGACCTCAAGCCCCCCACCAGCCTGAGCAACAGCCGAAACAGTCCCGCCATGAGCGTCACAAACCGCCCGCACAATGGACAGCCCCAGCCCGGACCCCCGGGATCCGGTCCGCTCCCACCCACCCCGGCGGAACGGCTCGAACAGCCCCGGAACATCCCCCGGATCCACCTCGTACCCGGTGTTCCCCACCACCAGCCGGGCGTGCCCGTCCGCGTTCTCAGTACGCAGCCAGAGCTTGCCCATCAGGTGGTTGTAGCGGATCGCGTTCTCGATCAGATTGCCGGCGAGCCGGTCCAGCAGGCTCGGGTCGCCGACCACCGGCGCCGCCTGGAGGTCGGTCGTCACGTCGAGTTTCATCCGTTCCGCCTCGGCCTTGACCGCTGACAGCGCGTTGTAGACGCTGGTCGCCAGGTCGGCCGGCACCTTGCGGACCAGCCGCCGCCCGGACTGGGCCTCGCTGCGGGCCAGCACCAGCAGCGCGTCGACCAGGCCGTTCGCGCGTTCGGAGGCGTTGCGGACGACCTTGGCCATCCGGCGGTATTCGGCCACGTCGGCCTCGTCGTCGCTGAGCGTCACGTCGATCTCGGTGCGCATGACCGCCAGCGGGGTGCGCAGCTCGTGGGACGCGTTGGCGACGAAGCGTTTCTGGGATTCGAACGCCCCGGCCAGCCGGTCGAGCATCGCGTCGAAGGTGCGGGCCAGCTCGGCCACCTCGTCGTCCGCGCCGGAGTAGCGGATGCGCTGGTCCAGCGTCTCCTCGCCGAGGCGTTGTGCGGTCGCCGTCACGAAGTGCAGTGGGCGCAGCGCCCGGCCGGCCACCGCGTACGCGCCCGCGATGCCGATGATGCCGATGGCGAAGAGCGCGATCAGGCCTTTGATCAGCAACTCCTGGGACGCCCGGTCGACCAGCTGGGTCTGCCAGGTGAGCGCGTCGAGGCGGTTGCCGTTGTCGAGCACCACCTGGGTGCCGGGCTGCAGCTGATCCGAGGGGTGCAGGGCGTCGCCGACGAGCAGCCAGGCCAGCAGCACCAGGATCGCGCCGGCGCCGACCAGCAGGATGCCGTTGAGCAGGGTGAGCCGCAGCCGCAAGGTGGGCCGCAGCCGCATCTTCTCGCGCCGGCTGGCGTAGACCGTCATACCGCGCCGCCGGCGGGCAGCACCACGACCGGTTCGGGCACTCGGTAGCCGGCGCCGACCACCGTCTCGATCAGCGGCGGGTCGCCGACCTTCTTGCGCAGGGTCATCACCGTGACGCGGACCGTGGTGGTGAACGGGTCGGTGTTGGCGTCCCAGACGCGTTCGAGCAGCTCCTCGCTGGAGACCACCCCGCCGCGCGCCTTGAGCAGCTCCTCGAGGACGCCGAACTCCTTGTTGGTCAGGTCGATCGGGGCGCCGCCGCGGGTGACCACCCGGCGGGCCTGGTCGAGGATCAGGTCGCCGACGGTCAGCACCGGCGGCGCGGCCGGGGTGGCCGGCCGGCCGAGGGCCTGGACACGGGCCACCAGCTCCTCGTACGCGACGGGCTTGGGCAGGTATACGTCGGAGCCGAGCTGCAGTCCTTCGACCCGTTCGGCCACGGTGAGGC
>NZ_JBEZGQ010001428.1:0-1702 GCF_040650095.1 Actinoplanes sp. NPDC048791
CCGATCAGGTCGACGAAGGCGACCACCATGCCGCGCCCGGCCATGGGCGCGGACAGCAGGACCGCCGGCCGGCCGGTGCGGTCGTCGGTCACCGGACCGACGGTGCCGGGGGTACGGGACGCGGCGGCGACCCACGACGCACCCTGGTACGCGACCGCCTCGTCCTCCCCCGGCGGTTGCGACGAGCACACCACCGAGCCGTCGCTGCGCACCACGTCGAGGTGTCCGTCCTGGGGCCCGCCCAGCGAGAATGACAGCCGGCAGTCCTCGGGCTCGTCGAACACGGAGGCGGCGCCCGGGCTGGTGGCGACAGCGTCGACGCTCGAGCGGACGCCGGCCAGGCTGCGCCCGAGCTGCTCGGCGGCCTTGCCCGCACCGAACTCGGCGTCGGCCCGGGCGGCGGACAGGCCGTCGCGTTCGGCGCTCTCCCACCCGAAGCCCAGGGCGACGGTGGCGGCCAGCACGAACAGCGCCAGCAGCGCGCCGAGGTACGACCGCAGCGGCATCGGACTCTTCGTCAGCATCCGGGGCACCGCTGCCTCGACTTCCCGGCCCGCGACTTCCCGGCCCACGACGGCGGCACCGGAACCGCCGAACGACGAGAGCGACATTACCGCTCGCCCGCGTACCGGTCCGGGACTCGACGAGATTGCTCCCCCTGTCCCGGCACCCGGCCGAATCGGCGATAACCCTCACGGCCCGCGGGAGGTTGGCCGAAGCTGAAGGTGACCGGACAGTGCGGCAACCGACCGAGGAGTGAACGTGGCGCGTGGCGGCGGGTGGGGCTCGGCGTTCGACAATCGTTCGCTGCGGACCAAGATCGGGGCGGCCGTGCTGGTCGCGACGGCCATGGGCGTGATGATCGCGGCGATCTCGCTGCAGACGCTCTACCAGATGAGCGACACCTCGATCGCCGCGCAGCGCGAGAACCTCACCGTGCTGAAGGCGTCCTCGGCCGTGGGGCAGAACCTGGAGAGCTTCGTCGGGTCGACCAGCGCGATGAAGGCGTACCCGGCGATCGCGGCCGAGATCGGCAAGGGAATGGCCGAGCAGCAGCAGGCCATCGACTCCGGGTTGCAGGTGCTGGCGGCCAACCTCAGCGACGCGTCCGGCCGGGCCGTGATCACCCGCATGCAGACCGACTGGGACACGTTCAAGACCTTCATCACCGGTGTCGCCAGCGTCTCCACGCCGGCCGAGCAGGCCGCCGGGCTGGCCAAGTTCACCGAGCTGCACGACGCCCTGCTGTCCGACCAGGCCCAGGTGGAGAAGTACGTCTCCGACCGGGTGTCCACGCAGATCGCGGCGGCCGAACAGCGCCAGAGCGATGCGGTACGCACGGTCGTGATCCTGCTCGTGGTGGGCGTGGTGATCAGCCTGTACCTCGGGATGCGGGTGGCCAACCGGGTCCGCCGCGCGGTCGCCGGTGTCTCGCACGCCGCGGAGGGGCTGGCCGACGGTGACCTGACCCGTACCTGTGAGGTGCGGGAGCGCGACGAGGTCGGCCGGATGGCCGCCCTGCTGGACCGCGGCATCGGCCGGCTGCGGCAGGACATCGTCCAGCTGGCCGGGAACGCGACCACCCTGCAGAACTCGGCCGAGCAGCTGACCGCGGTCTCCGGCGCGGTGGGCTCGGCCGCCACCGAGGCGTCCGTGCAGGCCGGCTCGGTCGCGTCGGCGGCGGACGTGGTCTCGAACAACC
>NZ_JBEZGQ010001429.1:0-1696 GCF_040650095.1 Actinoplanes sp. NPDC048791
GGCAGATCCGCGCGGCCGGGGTGCAGGGTGTGTTCCACGCGGACGTCCGCGTGCTCTCCGCAGCCGTGCTGCTGCTCGACGACCACGAGCCCGAGCCGATCGGCCACGCCGAAGCGGGGGCCGGCACGGTCCACTTCGTCGCGCTGGCTCGCCGGATCGACCCGCGGCTGCGCATCGACCGGACCCGCACTGTCACCCCGGGCCGGGTCGATGAGCAGATCCGGTTGAGCTCGGCCGCGCCGGAGCCGGTCAGCACGGTGGTCACGGTCGAGCTGGCGGCCGACCTCGCGCCGATCGAGGTCGTCAGGTCCGGCGGCCCGACCACTCCGGTGACCGCTGTCCCGTCCGGCGGCCCGACCACCCCGGTGACCGCCGGCCGGTCCGCCGGCGGCGGTCTGAGCTGGGCCCAGGATGGCGTCACCGTCACGGTCGGCGCGGATCGGGCCGAGATCGACGACCGCGGGCGGTTGCGCTGGGCGGTGACTCTCGCGCCGGGCACGGACACAACCCTGACCTTCACCGTACGGGTGGACGACCCGTCCGCGGCGGTGCACGCCCCCACCCGCCCCCGCGACTGGAACCCGGCCCGGGTCCGCTCCGGCGACCAGCGCCTGGGCCGGCTGGTGGCCCGCTCGCTCGACGACCTGCACGGCCTGCGGCTGGCCGACGGTGACGACGTCTACCTCGCCGCCGGGGTGCCGTGGTTCCTGACGCTGTTCGGCCGGGACAGCATCTGGGCGGCCCGGATGTTGCTCCCGGTGGGCACCGGCCCCGCCGCCGGAACGCTCCGCGTGCTGGCCCGCCGCCAGGGCACCCGGGTCGACGCGGCCGCGGCCGAGGCACCCGGCAAGATCCTGCACGAGCTGCGGCGGCAGGAGTTCGTGCTGGCGGACGGCCTGCGGCTGCCCGCCGCCTACTACGGGACCATCGACGCCACGCCGCTGTGGATCAGCCTGCTGCACGACGCCTGGCGCTGGGGGCTGCCGGAGGCGCAGGTCGGCGAGCTGCTGCCGCACCTGGAGGCGGCGCTGGGCTGGCTGGCCGGGCACGGCGACGACTTCCTGGCGTACCGCGACAGCACCGGGCACGGACTGGCCAACCAAGGGTGGAAGGACTCCGGGGACGCGGTGCGCTTCCATGACGGGCGGCAGGCCGAGCCACCCATCGCTCTGGCCGAGGTGCAGGGCTACGCCCATCGGGCCGCGCTGGACGGCGCTGCGCTGCTGGAGGCGTTCGGCCGGCCCGGCGGCGACCGGTGGCGGCAGTACGCGGCCGAGCTGGCCGAGCGCTTCCGGGCCGAGTTCTGGCTCGACGCCGGCTACCCGGCGCTGGCGCTGGACCGCGACGGGCGCCCGGTCGACTCCCTGACCAGCAACATCGGCCACCTGCTGGGCACCGGCCTGCTCGACGCGGCCGAGGAACGGGCGGTGGCGACGGCCCTGGGCGGCGAGGCGATGTCCGGCGCGTACGGGCTGCGCACGATGTCCGCCCGCGACGGCGGGTACGCGCCGCTGTCGTACCACTGCGGCTCGGTGTGGACGCACGACACCGCGATCGTGGCGGCCGGGCTGGCCCGGGCCGGGTTCGGTGCCGAGGCGGCTGTGCTGATCGACGGGTTGCTGACCGCGGCGGAGGCGTTCGGCTACCGGCTGCCTGAGCTGCACGCCGGGGACGCGCGCGCGGCGTTGAGCCGGCC
>NZ_JBEZGQ010001430.1:0-1689 GCF_040650095.1 Actinoplanes sp. NPDC048791
AACGTTCACACTCGCCAATTACAGGTTGTGGTCGTACTCTCATGCCGCCGACAAGGCGCGGCGGCGGACCTGCTGCACGAGCGGGGCATTTTGTGGGCGCCGGACTTCGTCGTCAGCGCGGGCGGCGTCATCCATGCGACCGGGGTGGAGCTGCGCGGGGAGACGGAGGCGCAGGCCACGGCCCGGGTACGCGGCATCGCTGGGACGTTGACCACGGTGCTGGACTCGGCTCGGCGTCGCGGCATCACTCCGCTGGCGGCGGCGCACGAGCTGGCCCGGGAACGCATCGACGGCGCCCGGCAGGCGACGATGGCCGCATGAGCGACCCTTTCCCCGGCACCGGCCCCCGCACCGGCACCGGCCCGAGCGACGCCGGCCCTGGTCTGAGTGATGGCGGCCCTGGCTTGAGCGATAGCGGCCCTCATCCGAGCGACGAAGGTCCTGCTCGGGGAGAGGGCGGTCCTTATCAGGGTGACGGCCGGCCTGGTCTGGGCGGCGGCCGGCCTGGTCTGGGGGACGGCGGCCGCTACAGCGACAGCAGTCCTCGCTCGAGCGAAGCTGGGGACTCGGGCGAAGTTGGGAACCGAGGCGAAGCCGGGGACTCGGGCGAGGCCGTCCGCCTGCGCGACACCTACGACAAGGTCGCCCGCGCCTACGACGCCCAGCTGGCCGACGAGCTCGATCACAAACCCCTGGATCGGGCGCTGCTGGTCGCGTTCCTGGAACTGGCCGGGCCCGGCCGGGTCGCGGACGTCGGCTGCGGTCCCGGGCACGTGACCCGCTTCCTGGCGGCCCGGCACCCGGACGTGACCGGCCTGGATCTGTCGCCCGAGATGATCGCGATAGCCCGGGAACGCGCGCCCGAGATCCCGTTCACGGTGGCGTCGATGCTGTCCCTGCCGGTCGCCGACGGTGCGTGGGCGGGGGCCGTGGCGATGTATTCGATCATTCACCTGAGCCCGCCGGACCGCGCGGCGGCGTTCGGTGAGCTGGCCCGGGCCGTCCGCGGTGACGGCCGGCTGCTGGTGTCCTTCCACGTCGAGGGTCCGGACGTGCCAGTCGGCGGTACCAGCCATCTGACCAGCTGGTTCGGCGCGCAGGTGGACGTGGATGTGCACTTCCTGGACCCCGACGCGGTGCGCGGCGACCTGGTGGCGGCCGGGTTCCGGATCGAGTCGACGATGCTGCGGGAGCCGCTGGACCCGGCCGAGTTCCCGAGCCGCCGGGCCTACCTGCTGGCCAGGCGCGTCCGGTGATCCGCATAGGGTGAGCGGGTGGTGGCGGCGATCGAGCTGTATCTGGACGTCGACGCGTCCCGCCGGGTGCGCAAGCTGTGGCAGGCCCTCGAGGAGGAGGGAGTGCAGACGCTGGCGTCCCTGCTCGACGAACGCCACCGCCCGCACGTGTCACTGGCGGCCGCCCGGCGGCTGGAGCCGGAGGCGGTGACCGCGGCGCTGGCCGGGCACGCGGTGGGGCGCGGGCTGACGCTGGAGCTGGATTTCGTCGGCCAGTTCATCGGGCGGGTGCTGTGGCTGGGGGTCACCCCGACCCTGGAGCTGCTCGAACTGCACCGCGCGGTGCATGACCGGCTGGCCGGGCACGGCATCGAGGTCTGGGAGCACTACCGGCCGGGGCGGTGGGTGCCGCACTGCAGGATCTCGATGCGGGTGCCGAACCCGCTGATGGGCG
>NZ_JBEZGQ010001431.1:0-1686 GCF_040650095.1 Actinoplanes sp. NPDC048791
GGCTCGGCCAGCAGCGCAGCACCGGTGAAGCCGGCCGCGAAGCCGAGCAGCCCGCCGACGTAGAGCAGCCGGCGCCGGCGGACAGCGTCGGCGAGTGCCCCCACCAGCGGTGCCGCCAGCACGTGCGGCACCATCAGCGCACCGATCAGCAGACCGCCGAACGCCGCGCCCCGCCCGACTGCGAGCACATGCAGTAGCAGCGCCACGCGACTGCCCTCGTCGGCGAGCCGTGCCAGGGCGGCCGCGGTCGTGTATCGGGTGAGGACGCCGGGCGCAGCCATGTCCTCGGCCTACCCGCGGAACCGGCGAAGAAATCTTGCGACGCACGGCAACCTCCTGGGTGCCCCCGGCCACTGGACGGGTATGGAAACGTCCTCCCCCACATCTCCAGAGAGCTCCCCCGGTCCGGAGAGCTCCCCCGGCCGGTTCCGGCGCTGGCGGGGCACGGCCATCGCGGCCGTCCTGGCCTGCGGTCTCGGCGTCACCGCGGTCGCCTTCACCCAGAACGCCTCGGCCGCCACGGCCTGGCCGTCCGCCAAGGGCCTGGTCAAGGTCAGCGCGACGACCAACGTCTCGGGCACCTTCGACGGCGGCCTCAAGCGGTACTTCGGCATCGGCGACGGCGGTCAGAGCGAGAGCCAGGACCCGATGTTCAAACTGGCCGACGGCGCCACCCTCAAGAACGTCATCATCGGCGCCCCGGCCGGTGACGGCGTGCACTGCAGCGGCTCGTGCACCCTGGTCAACGTCTGGTGGGAGGACGTCGGCGAGGACGCCGCCACGTTCAAGGGCGGCACCTCGGCCCGCTACACCGTCGACGGTGGCGGCGCCCGCTCGGCCTCGGACAAGGTCTTCCAGCACAACGGCGGCGGCACGCTGACCGTCCGCAACTTCCAGGTCAGCGACTTCGGCAAGCTCTACCGCTCGTGCGGCAACTGCAAGACGCAGTACAAGCGGACCGTGGTGCTGCAGAACATCACCGCGAGCGCGCCGGGCAAGTCGCTGGCCGGCATCAACACCAACTTCGGCGACACGGCGACGTTCTCCGGCATCACGATCGTCGGGGACAGCAAGAAGAAGCTCGCGATCTGCGACCGCTTCACCGGCAACAACACCGGCGCGGAACCGCCGAAGACCGGTTCCGGCGCGGACGGCAAGAACTGTTTCTTCAGCGCCTCGGACATCACCTACAAGTAACCGCCCCGCACCGGATCAGCCGGGTCGGCGCCTCCCCGCGCCGGCCCGGCCCCTGGCTTTTTCCGGCCGTCTGCCGCATTATCGGCAGACGGCTTTTTTCGCGCCGTCGCCACGGCTCTCACCTGCGGCTATGACCTTTGCTTTTCCTTAAATGTGTTTCGCCGGAGGCCATCGGAAAGTCGCGGTTCGACCATTCTTTTCGGCCCGATAAATGGCTCACCGGTTGATATTCGGGGATTGGCGTGGCAGCATTCTGACCGCGCGATCACCCCTTTCTGCGCGCCATCCCTTTTCCCGAGAGGCACGTTATGACTGCGTCTGTTCATCCACCCGCCCATCGTCGGGCCCCGCGACGGCGGATCGTGCTGGTGGCGGCAGGCATCGCCGGCCTGGTCGCCGCCGGGCTGAGCGTCGTCTACACCCAGTCCGCCGACGCGGCCACCACGCTGGGCGCCTCAGCCGCCCAGAAGGGCCGCTACTTCGGTGCGG
>NZ_JBEZGQ010001432.1:0-1683 GCF_040650095.1 Actinoplanes sp. NPDC048791
GTCGGCCGCCGGCGGGGACCTGAGCCCGCGGATGCCGGTGGTGGGCAAGGACGAGCTGGGTCAGATGGCCGAGGCGTACAACGCGATGATGGACCGCTTCCAGGACACCGTGGCCGGCATCCGCCGGGCCGTCGACGAGGTCACCTCGTCGGCGGGCAGCCTGCGGCAGGCCAGCAGCACGATGACCGCGGCCGCCGACGCCACCGCCACCGAACTGGAGACCGTCGCCCGTTCGGCCGCCCGCACCAGCGACGAGGTCGGGGCCATCGCCGAGGGCACCCGGCAGATGCGCCGGGCGATCACCGAGATCAGCGCCAACACCACCGACGTGTCGCGGATGACCGACGAGGCGGTGACCGGGGTGACCCGGGCGACCGGCAACGTGACCCGGCTGCGCGACTCCAGCCAGGAGATCAACGACGTGCTGCGCAGCATCAACGCGATCGCGGCGCAGACCAACCTGCTGGCGCTGAACGCCACCATCGAGGCGGCCCGGGCGGGCGAGGCCGGGCGCGGCTTCGCGATCGTGGCCGGTGAGGTCAAGGACCTGGCCCAGGCCACCGCCGCGGCGACCGAGGAGATCGCCCGCCGGATCGAGGGCATCCAGCACGACACCGGCGAGGCCGTGGACGCGGTCAGCGGCTTCTCCGCCATCATCGGCGCGATCGCCGAGCACCAGGTCACCATCGCCGCGGCGGTCGAGGAGCAGAGCGCCACCACGGGCACGATGGTCGAGGGCGCGGGCACGGTGAGCGGCGGCACCGAGCAGATCAGCCTGGCCATCGGCGCCGTCAGTTCGGCGGCGGCCGAGGTGCGGGGCGCGGCGGAGGAGACCCACCGCGCGGTCGGCGACCTCACCGGTACGGCGGACCGCCTCAACAGCCTCGCGGCCGTCTTCCGTTCCTGACGGGCAGCCGACCGGCGGCTACATGCCCGCGGCGACCTGGGCGAAGTAGCGGTTGGCGACCCGCGTGTGCAGGTCGAAGCCCAGCGCCTGCGGGCCGTGCAGCACTTCCCAGCCCAGAGCCTCCTCGTTGGGCACGACGGGCGGCAGTTCGTCCTCCGAGGACAGCGCCGGGAGCAGACCGAAGATCAACAGGGTGCCGTCCGGGGCGCTGATCGCGTCGTACAGGCGTACCGTCCCGGGGTCGGTCCGCAGGCCGACCTCCTCGCTCAGCTCGCGCGACGCCGCCTGTTGCCAGGTCTCGCCCGTCTCGATGAAGCCGCCCGGCAGGGCCAGGGTGTCGCGGGCCGGCGGGATGCCCCGGCGCACGACCAGCAGGCCGCCGCCGACCGGCTGCACCGCGACGGCGACCGGTTTCGGATTCAGGTAGCTGGTCTCGCCGCACGCGCCGCAGCGGCGCGGCCAGGGCTGTTCGGGCACGAAGCGCGCGCCGCAGAACGTGCAGTGCGCGTATCTGTCAGGCATGCAGCGGGGCGTTGCAGGCCGCGACCAGCGCCTGGCGGCAGGCCGTGGTCAGTGGGCGCAGCGCCGCGTCGCGCTGCTGCGCCTCGTAGCCGTTCACCGCGCCGCCGGGGGCGTTGTGCTCGGCCAGCACCAGGACCTGGTCGAGGATGCTGGCCCGGGCGAACAGCCGGCGCGAGCGCGGGTCGAAGCCCGGCGGCAGCGTCGCGGTGCTCTCCGGGCGGCGCAACGCCTGCAGCGCGCCGGCCAGCTCGGGG
>NZ_JBEZGQ010001433.1:0-1680 GCF_040650095.1 Actinoplanes sp. NPDC048791
AGCACCTCGACCCGGCCCCCGGCCCCGGCCGAGAAGCCGGCGACCAGCGAGAAGCCGTCGACCGGTCAGGGCGGTCAGGCTGACGACACCGACTGGGCCAAGGTCGCCTTCGGGGCGCTCGGCTGCAAGCGCCACGCCGACCTGCCGAAGCGGGCCGAGGTGCAGCACGTCGACCACTCCGACCTCACCGGCGACGGCCGGCAGGACACGATCGTCGCGGCGTCCTGCCCGACGACCACCTCGACCAACGCGGTGCGCGTCTTCGTCTTCGGCGCGGACTCCAGCACCGGGCCGCTGCTGACCATCGGCAAGGACTCGTACCTGCGGACGGCCGACCTGCGGACGAAGGGACGCTCGCTGACCGTCGAGTCCGAGGCGCTCAGCGACGACGCCCCGCTGTGCTGCCCCGACCTGCGGATCACCCAGAGCTGGAAGTGGACCGGCTCGGCCTTCACGCGTACCGCGTTCAAGAGCACGACGCTCTGAATGCAACTAATCCGGGCTCAGCTCCGTCTTGGAGGGTGGGGCCTGGGAAGCGGCCCTCGGATGCCGCCGGAGGTCAGGTCAGTGCCCCCGCTGACCTGGCTTTCGGCCGGAGCCGTCCGGCAGCGCGGCGATCCGGGCGAGCAGCATCGGGATCCAGTGCTCGCCATAGCGCGCCCGCAGGTCCGCGCGGCGCCAGTCGTCGCCGGTGACCGTGCCGCGGCACAAGGATGTGCCGCAACGGCAGGCCATCGTGTACGCGGGCTCCGCCGTACTGGTGGCGTAGTCGTTGGTCAGCTCCTCGCCCGGCGCGATCGGGCGCCGGGTGGCCAGCTCGTACGGGCCCACCCACCACAGGTTCGGGTCGCAGCTGTGGTTGCCGTAGCCGTTGGGGCGGCGGGGCGGCAGGACCAGGTGCTCGGTCTCGCTCACGGTGATCGTGTCGACGTACGGCTGCTCCGGGTCGGCGATGAGCCGGCGCAGTTCCGCCCACGACACCAACCGCCCGCCCAGACGCGAGACGACTACACCTGCCGGGTACGCCTGCCGGGCGAACAGCCCCCGCCCCTCGATCGCCGAATCCCGCACCTCAATGCCGGGATCCAACCAGCAGTCGGCCTCGGGGGTCACCGCTCCGCCGCCTCCCGCAGCTCCGCGTACGCCGCCGCCAGCGTGTCGACCGTGTAGTGCGCGTTCAGGCCGCTCGGATTCGGCAGCACCCACACCGGCACCCCGCCGACGGTCTCGTCCTGCGGCCCGATCCGCGCTCTGGGCCGGCCGAACGCCGCCCGGTACGCGGTCACGCCCAGCACGGCGAGATACCGCGGCTGCCAGGTGCGCACCAGCTTGTCCAGCAGCCGGCCGCCGTCGACGAACTCGGCCGGGGTGAGCTCGTCGGCGCGGGCGGTCGCCCGGGCGACGACGTTGGTGATGCCCAGGCCGAGCTCCGGCAGCTTCCACTGCTCGGACGGATGCAGCAGCACCGGGGTGAAGCCGGCGCGGTGCAGCGCGGGCCAGAACCGGTTGCCCGGGCGCGCGAAGTGGTGCCCGGTGGCGGCCGAGTACAGGCTCGGGTTGATCCCGGAGAACAGCACCCGCAGCCCGGGCCCGACCAGGTCGGCGAGCGTGCGGGTCCCGGCGGCGGCGACCTCTTCGGCCGTCGGCGGCCGGAACGCGGGCGGCGGCACGGCGGACAGC